>NZ_OZ060401.1 GCF_964059085.1 Buchnera aphidicola (Mindarus abietinus) | reverse complement strand
ATAAAATTTTCATATGCATTTATTTAAAAAAAAAATATTTTTTTTAAAAAACTTCATTTATTTACAATGATATATAACTATAATTTTTTTAAATTTTTTAATTTTTTCGATGATAATTTTTTTTTTTACTCATTTTATCAATATATGCCATTCCGAAAGCAGAAGAAACAAATGTCAAATGTATTACTACACACCACATAATTTTATTATCCAAAATTTTTTCTGCTTCCATAAATAATCTTAAAAGATGTACAGAAGAGATTGCCACTATTGAAGAGGCAACTTTATTTTTTATTGAATTAACATCCATAGTACCCATCCAACTTAATCTTTTTTGATTATCCTCCATTTTCATTTTTGAAATAAAATTTTCGTATCCGGAAAACATAACCATAACTAATAATCCCCCTACTAATGCTATGTCTATCAAAGATAAGACGATTAATACTAACCCTGATTCTGACATAGTAAAAATTTGAGGAATAACATATATAATTTGCTGAAAAAATTTTAAAGTAAGTAAAACAAAACCAAAAGATAATCCTATATATACAGGAAACATCAACCATCTAGATGCATAAATTATATTTTCTATAAATTTTTCCATTTTTTTCCTTTTTTTACATAAATTAATATATTTTTTATTAAGAATATATTTTTTCCTTTCTTCTGATCGTTGATTGAGTATATTTATACAATGTAGGTCTTGAAATTTTCATAATTTCACAAATTTTTGATATAGTATAATTTTTTTTCCTATATAATTTAATTAAAATTTCTTTTTTTTTCTTATTTAAAATATTTGGTCTTCCCCCTATTTTTCCTCTTTTTTTTGCAGCTTTCAAACCTGCTATTGTTCTTTCTCTTATTAATGAACTTTCAAATTCCGCGAAAGCTCCAAAAATATGAAAAAAAAATTTTCCAGATATTGATTTAGTATCAATATGTTCTTGTAAAGTTCTTAAATTAATTCCTTTTTTTTCTAAAAAAGTTGATATTTCTATTAAATCTTTTAAAGATCTACTTAATCTATCAAGCCGCCATACTAAAATAGTATCTCCATTTTTAGCATAGTTTAAAGCCTCTCTTAATTTAGGTCTTTCTTTTTTAATTCCACTTAATCTTTCTGAAAATAATTTTTCACATCCCGCTTTATGTAAAGCATCTTTCTGAAAATTTAAATTCTGTTCTTCTGTAGAAACTCTTGCATATCCGATAAGCACTAATTTTTCCTCCTAAATTTTAATTTAATTTATAAAGTTAAAAAAATGAGCCTTTTTTTTATTTCTTTCTTTTAACTGTACGATCTTGAATTTTTTTTAAATTTGTGATAGTTTATCTTTTAGATTTTTTTTTATTTTTAAAAAACATTATATCTTTCTAATTATAATCAATCAATTAAATTTAACTTTTTAAGTAGTTTAAATCATGTTATTTAGAAAAAAATATATTAATAATTATAATCCTATTTTTTCAATTCCGATTAATAATAAGCCACGTCCTTCATTTATTAAATATGCTATGGAAAGAGCCTCAAAAATAGATGTAGCAAGAACAGAATTGAATTATGTTATTCAACCTAAGAATATAAAAACTGGATTAATAATAAAGCGCTATAGAAGATTAAATGAACATAGAGCTTGTGCTATGAGAGCTATGGTACAAGCTATGTTGTATCATTTTAATATTATTTCTAGATTAGTTTATGCTTCTGTTGAACAGTTAGCTGATGAGTGTGGGCTTTCTACAATTTCAAAAGCTGGTAATAAATCAATTTCTAGAGCTTCTCGCTTAATTACAGAGTTTATGGAACCAATGGGTTTTATAAAATGTAAAACATCTTGGGATAAGAGTTCAAGAACTTATATGCCTAAAGTAATTAAATTAACTTCTCTTTTTTTTATGCTTTTTGGAATTTCTCATACAAAACTAAAAAATGCAAGATTACAACAATTAGGTTGGGTTAATAAAAATTTATTAATTAAAGGATTGAAAAAAATTTCTTTAAAAGAGGCGAAATTAAAGAATAAAAATGATCGGATTAAGAAATTATTTGAATATCGAGAAAAAAAGAAAAAAATCTCTAAAAGAAAAACATTAGCTAAAAATTTATTTACTTTAAGTCCTTGTTTAAGTAGACAAAAAATATTAAATATTTTAATTAAAAAATATTCTATTTCTGAATTAAAAAAAATGGGTTCTGAAGGATTAAAAAAATTAGTTAATATTGAATATTTTTATTTAAAAAAATTAGCTAGTTCTGCTTTAGTTGATCCTCCCTAAAAAATTTTATTAAATACATATAAATTTTTCATAAAAAAATTCTATTTATATTAAATAGTTTCCCTTCTTTTTTATTAAATATCTTTTTTTCAAAAAAAGTTCAATTTTTTATACAAAAATTTTTATTTTTTTCCTTTTTTTTTTTTATGTTTAATTTATTTATATTGTTATTTATTTTATAAAAGTATTTTTGCATTTATATTTTATTTTTTTGCATTTAT
>NZ_OZ060400.1 GCF_964059085.1 Buchnera aphidicola (Mindarus abietinus) | reverse complement strand
TTTTTTTTTATATAAAGTATTTTAAATATAAAAAATTTTTTTATAATCTTTTTTAAAAAATAAAAGACTACATAGAATTTTCAAAAAAATAAAAAAATGAATAATCAAATATACGTTAAACAAAAAAAAGTCATGTACCAATCTGACCCAACTATTATTTTTCATAACATTTGCAAAAAAAGATATAGTACTTTACTTTTAGAATCAGCAGAAATAAATAATAAACATGCTTTAGAAAGCATGATTATTTCAGATACAGCATTAAAAATTTTATCTAAAAAAAATATCGTAACTTTTATTCCATACAGTGAAAACGGAAAAGAAGTTCTTAAAATAATTATTAAAAATTTACCTAATAAAGTTAAAATAATTTCTCAAAAAGAAAAACTTGTTATAAAATTTCCAAATATAATAGAAAACTCTGACGAAGAAAAAAAATTAAGATCAAAATCTGTATTTGAATGTTTTAGGTTAATATTTAAAAATTTTATACAACCTAAAGAATATCCAAAATCAATATTTTTCGGAGGATTATTTTCTTATGACCTTGTTTCTGAATTTGAAAAATTACCAAAAATAAAAAATAAAAACGGATGTCCTGATTTTTGTTTCTATTTAGCTGAAATATTAATAATATTAGATCATCAAAAAAAAACATGTTTTATACAAACAACTTTATTTAAAAAAAATGAACTAGAAAAAGAAAGAATAAAAAAAAGAGTTTTAAAAATTGAAAAAAAATTAAAGAATCTAAAAAATAATATACCCAATGAAAATATAAAAAATTTTAAATTAACTACTAACATAAATGATCCTGAATTTTGTAATATTGTAAAAAAAATGAAAAAAAAAATTCAAGAAGGAGAAATTTTTCAAATTGTTCCATCTAGAAAGTTTTATTTACCTTGCAAAAATTCATTGCTTTCTTATAAATTGCTTAAAAAGGAAAATCCAAGCCCTTATATGTTTTTTATGAAAGATGAAAAATTCATACTATTTGGAGCATCTCCAGAAAGTTTTTTAAAATTTAATCCTATAAATAGGGAGGTTGAAATATATCCAATAGCTGGAACTAGACCTAGAGGAAAAAAAAAGGATGGAACAATAGACTTAGACCTTGATAGCAGAATAGAATTAGAAATGAGAACTAATAAAAAAGAATTAAGTGAACATTTAATGCTAGTTGATTTAGCAAGAAACGATTTAGCAAAAATATGTAAATCCGGAACAAGATATGTTTCTGAAATCATGAAAGTAGATAAATATTCCTGTGTTATGCATTTAGTTTCAAAAGTAATAGGTAAATTAAAATCTGATTTAGATATATTTCATGCTTATCAAGCATGTATGAATATGGGTACTTTAACTGGTGCTCCTAAAATTCGAGCTATGGAACTAATATCAAAAATAGAAAAAGAAAGCAGAGGGAGTTACG
Organism: Buchnera aphidicola (Mindarus abietinus); assembly: GCF_964059085.1. NCBI lineage: Bacteria > Pseudomonadati > Pseudomonadota > Gammaproteobacteria > Enterobacterales > Erwiniaceae > Buchnera > Buchnera aphidicola. Next base: position 1,053 of record NZ_OZ060400.1, on the reverse strand, counting down.
GCGGATCAATAGGATATTTTACCGCTTCTCAGATATTTGATACATGTATTATAATTAGATCAGCTTATGTTAAAAATAACATAGCAACTGTACAATCTGGATCAGGAGTGGTATTTGATTCTATTCCTAAAGAAGAATCAAATGAAAGTAAAAATAAAGCATTAGCAGTTTTAAAATCTATATGCCAAGCTCATAATTTCAATGGAGATATTTTTTTAGAATGAAGAATAATATTTTACTATTAGATAATATGGATTCATTTACCTATAATCTAGTAGACCAACTCAGAACTTTAAACCAAAATGTTTTAATTTATAGAAATCAAATTAATTTAAATATAATTTTAAAAAAATTGCATAAAATAGAAAATCCTATATTAATGCTTTCCCCTGGTCCAGGAAAACCTGAAGAAGCTGGCTGTATGTTAAAATTAATAAAAAAAGTCAAAGGAAAAGTTCCTATAATAGGAATTTGTTTAGGTCACCAAGCAATCATAAAATCATACGGAGGAGAAATAGTTTCTGCTGGAGAAATACAGCATGGAAAATCATCTTTAATAGAACATGATGGTAAAGAGATGTTTTTAAAAATTCCTAATCCATTTGCTGTAGCAAGATATCATTCACTTATTGGAAAAAAAATTCCAAAAACATTAATTATTAATTCATTTTTAAAAAAAATAGTCATGTCAGTAAGAAACGATGTTGATAGAGTTTGTGGATTTCAATTTCATCCAGAGTCTATATTAACCACTAAAGGGACATTATTTTTGAAAGAAGTGATAAGGTGGTGTAGTTCTTAGAAAAATGGGCTCTGGTTCATTTCTTTCCCACCTGTGGAAATATCCAATCTGATTGTAGATAAGTCTGGGGATAACTATCGAATAACTCTTCTCCCAGCACGCGAAGGAGGGCCGTCGCACTCCCGAAAAATGGGCTCTGGTTCATTTCTTTCCCACCTGTGGAAATATCCAATCTGATTGTAGATAAGTCTGGGGATAACTATCGAATAACTCTTCTCCCAGCACGCGAAGGAGGGCCGTCGCACTCCCGA
>NZ_OZ060399.1 GCF_964059085.1 Buchnera aphidicola (Mindarus abietinus) | reverse complement strand
ATGTGTAAAAAAAGATAAAAACAAAAAAATTAAAACATATATATATAAAATGTATGTTTTATTCTTCTTAATTTTTTAATGAAATCGATTCATTTGAAAAAAAAAAAAAAAAATCCCTATGCAAAAAAATGCATTCAAAATTTTTAATTTTTAATTTTTAATTTTATTTATGTAGTTATATTATTTGCAATTTTTCTTAATCTAAAATATTCAAAATTAACCTGTTTTTTTAATTCAATAGAACCCATTTTTACAAGTTCTTCTATCGAATAACGTTTAACTAATCCATTTAAAATATATTGTCTAGCTATTTTTTCCTCTAGTTTGATAATTTTTTTTGCTTCTTTTTTTTGTTTCTTTATTATATATTTAGATTTTCTATATTGAAAAATTTTTCTAATATATTGTTCTTTAGCTTCCCTTCTAATTTCCATTAAAGTAATAGAAAATTCTCCTTTTTTAACTCGCTTTTCATTAATCCAATTTAATTGCCTTTTTTTTACTTGATCTAATTTAAATTTTGAAATTCCGAATAACATAAAAAATAAAGGTGTTAAAGTAATTATTTTAGGAATATAAGTACCCATAATTCGATCCCAAATTTTTTCACATGTAACATATCCCATAGGTTCCATAAATTCTGTAATTAATCTAGAAGCTCTAGTAATAGATTTATTTCCTGCTTTAGAAATTGTTGATAACCCACATTCATCGGATAAAGTTTCAATAGAAGCCATTACTAGTTCTGAAGAGATATTAAAATGATATAACATCGCTTGTACCATAGCTCTCATAGCTCTTGCTCTATGTTCGTTTAATCTTCTAAATCTAGGTAATATATTTCCTGTGACAGGATTAATAGGTTGCGTAGTATAATTTATTTCACTTCTAGCTACATCAACTTGTGAAGCTTTTTTAATAGCATAACGAATAAAAGCTGGCCGTTTATTTTTGCTTTTTGGTTGTATAAACATTGGATAAAGATTGTGTATATAGTTTTTTCTAGACACTATAACCTGGACTTAGGCGGGAACTAATGAAAGTTAATAATTTTAACGCATTAAAGATATTTTCTATATCTATTTTCAATTTTCAAAATTACGTCGGTCCGCCCAAATGTCAATAAATTTGAAAATTATTGCGCCTGGGGAAAAATTCTCCCCAACCTAACCACTTAAAAAGGTGTGGTTTAACCAACTATATTAAAACTTTAAATTTAATTAAATATTTTTTAATAAAAATATTACTAATAATAATAATGCTAACTATAATAATGTAATTATTTTTTATATGCAATATAATATATATATATAAAAAAAACATTTTTTTTAAATAAAATTTATTTTTTCTTAATTTTTTCAGAACGTCGTATATTATTAATTGCATCCAGCATAGCATTAACTATAGATTCAACAATATCTGTTGTTAATCCAAATCCATGAAAACAACGATTATTATAATTTATTGTAATATCTATTTTTTTTATTTCTGAATCTCCTTTTTGTTCTAAAGTTAATTGAAACTGTTTAATAATAAAAGAATAATTTGTTAATTTTTTTAACGCTTGATATATAGCATCTATAGAACCACTATTAGTAGTTATCTTAGTTGAATATTCTTTTTCTTGTAATAATAATTTTATTGAAACAGTTGTGGTACCTTTTGAATATGATTCAATAGTAAATTTTTTTAATTTAAAATAAAATAATTCTTTTCTTTTTTCATTAAGAAATGCTAATGCTTCTAAATCATAGTCAAAAACTTGCCCTTTTTTATCTGCTAATTTTAAAAAATTAAGATATAATTGGTTGATATCATAATCATTCTTATGATATCCCATTTCTTTCATGTAATGTTTTACAGCTGCCCTTCCTGAACGAGAAGTTAAATTAAGTTTAACTTCTTTTAAACCAATAGAATTAGGATCGATAATTTCGTAATTTTTTTTATTTTTTAAAACACCATCTTGATGTATACCTGAGGAATGTGAAAAAGCATTAATACCTACGATTGCTTTATTAATAGGAATTGGGACACAACATAATTTGCTAACTATTTGACTAGTTTTATAAATTTCTTTATGTTTAATATTAGTATATACATTTAATGATTTTTCATGTAATCTAATGGCCATTATTATTTCTTCTAAGGCAGCATTTCCTGCTCTTTCTCCAATGCCATTAATAGTTCCTTCAATTTGTTGAGCACCAGCTTGTATAGCAGAAATAGAATTTGCTACTGCCATTCCTAAATCATTATGACAATGAACTGATATAATTGATTGATCGATATTATCAACTCTTTTTCTTATTTCTTTAATTATTTGAGAGAATTTTTCTGGAAAAGAATATCCTACTGTATCTGGAATATTAATAGTTTTTGCTCCTGCTTTTATTACTTTTTCAATAATTCGACATAAATTATCAATAGAAGTTCTTCCAGCATCTTCACAGGAAAATTCCACATCATCTGTATATTTTCTCGCTCTTTTTATAGAAGAAATTGCCATTTCTATAATTTCTTTAAAATTTTTTCTTAATTTTGATTTAACATGAATATCTGAAGTTCCTAAAAATAAATGTATTCTAAATGAATTTGAAAAACTCATTGCTTCTGCAGCAACATCTATGTCTTTCTCAAGACATCTGGCTAAACTACATATTCTACTATTCTTAATAATTTTAGATATTTGTTGAATTGATTTAAAATCTCCAGGAGAGGAAATTGGAAATCCTAGTTCAATTACGTCAATTCCCATATTTTCTAAAGCAATTGCTATTTTTATTTTTTCTCTTGCTGTTAAGCTTGCTTTTAATGACTGTTCACCATCTCTTAATGTAGTATCTAATATAATTATTTTCTTTTTCATTTTTTTCCTTTTATGTAATATATATTAAGTTTTAATAAACGTTTAGAACAATATTCTATTTTTTTTTAATAATATATATAAAAAAAAAAAAAATTTTCAATAAATAAAAATTTGATTTTTTTTAAAATTATGATATCATTTTTATTAATAAATCCCCTCAGAGTTATGTCGGCCCGCCCAAGCATCAATAACTTTGAGGGGATATTTTTATTTTTGATAAGTTAAATTTTAATATTTATTTTAAATATGAAAAAAAGATGGAATATTTTTTTCATATATTTCTATTTTTTCTTTCGATTTCATAGTTGAATCAATAGTATCTAATCCATTTAATAAACAAAACTGATGAAAATTATTAATTTTAAAAGAATATTTTTTTTTCTCTATTAAAACTTTTTTTTCTTTTAAAAAGATATTAGCTGTAACATTAATATTTTTTTTTATTAAAAAAAATAAATTTTCAATTTTTTCATTATCTAATGAAATTAATAATAGTTGATTGTTTAAACTATTGTTATAAAAAATATCTGCAAAACTTGGGGCTATAATTGCTTTAAATCCATAATCTATTAAAGCCCAAACAGCATGTTCTCTTGATGAACCACATCCAAAATTTTCTCTAGTTAATAAAATACTTGAATTTCTATAATTAACATTATTCAAAATAAATTTTGGATTTGGTACATTTGTATTTCCATCTAAAAATCTCCAATTAAAAAACAAATACTTTCCAAATCCTGTTTTTTTTATTTCAGTTAAAAATTGTTTCGGAATAATTGCATCAGTATCTACATTAGATTTATCTAAAGGAACAATCGTACCTTTATGAGTTAAAAATTTTTTCATTTTTTCCCTAATTAAATTTTCTTATATCTATGAAAGTTCCTGCAATTGCTGCTGCTGCTGCCATACTAGGACTAACTAAGTGAGTTCTTCCTCTTCTACCTTGTCTATCTTCAAAATTCCTGTTACTGGTAGAAGCACATCTTTCTCCTGGATTTAATCTGTCTTCATTCATTCCTAAGCACATAGAACATCCAGGATATCTCCATTCAAATCCTGCTTTAATAAAAATTTGATCTAATCCTTCTTTTTCTGCTTGTTTTTTGACTATTCCCGATCCTGGAACTACAATAGCTTTTACATTAGAAAAAACATTTTTATTTTTAATAAATTTTGCAGCTTCTTGCAAATCTTCTATTCTTGAATTTGTACATGAACCAATAAAAACTTTATCAATTTTTAATTGATTTAAATAAGTTCCTGGTTTTATATTCATATAAGTTAAAGCATCTTTACATTCTTTTTTTTCTAATTTATTTTTATAAAATTCTATACGAGGAATAGGTTCATTTATTCCTATAACTTGATCTGGTTTAGTTCCCCAACTTACTTGAGGGACTAAGTTTGATATATCTATTTCTACTTCTTGATCAAATTTAGCACCTTTATCGGATTTTAAATTTTTCCAAAATTTTAGTGCTTTATTCCATTCTTTACCTTTAGGAGCATATTTCTTATTTTTTAAATAGGTATATGTTTTTTCATCTGGTGCAATGATGCCAGATTTTGCTCCCATTTCAATTGCCATATTACAAATTGTCATTCTACCTTCCATACTTAATTTAGAAATTACATTTCCTGAAAATTCTATTATAAATCCTGTGCCTCCTGAAGTAGTCATTTTTCTTATTATAAAAAGAATAATATCTTTAGCTGTAATGTATCTAGGAATTTTTCCTATAACATTAATTTTCATAGTTTTAAATCTATTTTGTTTGATTGTTTGTGTTGCAAAAACATGTTCTACTTCTGATGTTCCAATACCGAATGATAATGCCCCAAAAGCTCCATGTGTGGAGGTATGTGAATCTCCACATACAATTGTCATTCCTGGCAAAGTTAAGCCTTGTTCTGGACTTATAACATGTACAATTCCTTGCTCTATATGTTTTAAATCAAATAATTTTATATTAAATTGTTTACAATTTTTAACTAATTTTTTTATTTGTATTTTTGCTAAGTCTTCTAATTGATTAATTTCTCTTTTTGTTGTTGATACATTATGATCTATGGTAGCAAAAGTTTTTTTTGGTTTTCTTACTATTCTATTTTTGATTCGTAAAGATTGGAACGCTTGAGGTGATGTTACTTCATGAATTAGATGAAGATCAACATATATAATTGGTGTTTCTTCTTTTTCTTCATGTACTAAATGAGCATCATATATTTTTTGATATAACGTTTTTTTCATTTTTTTCATACTCTTTAATTAAAAATTCAGAAATAAGATTTCCCATTTCTTCTGTAGTAATATATTTTTCTTTATCATTTGCAATATCTAAAGTTCTATATCCTTTTTTTAATACATTTTTTATTGATTTGTTTATACATCTTGATATTTTTGGTTTTTTTAAGCTATATTCTATTAACATAGATAAAGAAAGAATTTGAGCTATAGGATTTGCTATATTTTTATTTTGAATATCAGGAGCAGATCCTCCAGCAGGTTCATATATTCCAAATTTATTTTCATTAAAACTTGCAGAAGGAAGCATTCCTATAGAACCTGTAATCATTGCACATTCATCAGATAAAATATCCCCAAATAAATTAGAAGTTAAAATTATATCAAATTGAGATGGATTTTTTATAATTTGCATTGCTGCGTTATCTATATATAAATGTGATAAAATTACATTTGGATATTTTTTTGATACTTTTTCAATAGTTTTTCTCCACAAAATGGAACTTTCTAAAACATTAGCTTTATCAATTGAAGTTATTCTTAATTTTTTTTTCTGCGCTATTTGAAAAGCAACATGAGCAATTCTTTCAATTTCAAATTCATAATAGATCTCTGTATCGAAAGCATACTTATTTTTTCCATTTTTTTTTGTTCCTTTTGGTAAACCAAAGTATATTCCTCCTGTTAATTCTCTAATGCAAAGGATATTAAAACCATTTGAAACAATCTCTTTTCGTAAAGGAGATAATTTTCGAAGTTCTGGATATAATTTTGCTGGACGTAAATTACAAAAAAAACCAAATTTTTTTCTTAAATTTAACAATCCACTTCTTTCAGGTTGTTGATGTAAAGGAAGATAATTCCATTTTGGCCCTCCTATAGAACCTAATAAAATAGCAATAGATTTTTCACAACCAACTATAGTTTCTTCAGGTAATCCTATTCCATATTTATCTATAGCAATTCCCCCAATATCATATTCTTTAGTTTGAATATTTAAATTAAAATATCGATTAAGAACATTTATAATTTTATATGTTTCTTTTATAACTTCAGGTCCTATTCCATCTCCAGGTAAAATAGCAATTTTATTTTTTTTTCTCATTATTAAAATTCTTATTTTAAAAAATATTTTTTAATTATCTGTGTTTATAATTATACCATATAATTAAAATTAAAAATTTTATTAAAAAAATTATTTCTTTAATTAATTTTTTTTATAAAGTATGACTTGTTTATATCTTTTTATTGTTTTAATAATTTATTTGTTATTTTGCATTTATTTTATAAAAGCATTTATTTTATAAACCATTTGCATTTAT
>NZ_OZ060398.1:75363-237070 GCF_964059085.1 Buchnera aphidicola (Mindarus abietinus) | reverse complement strand
TTTTGAATCATGATGAAATTTTCCCACGTTAAAATTTATTAAATGAATAATTATTCATACTATTAAAGTAATATAATACTATATTACTAATAAAAAATAATAAATTATTGAGCATATATATTTTTATATATACATATATTTTAATAATTTTTATATACAAATTTTTTTTAATAATTATTTTTTTAAAAAAATTATAATTCTGATAAAGGAGGAATATATGAAATAGACATATCCCATGGTTGTTCTATCCAAGTATCCTGAGAAACATCGATTACATATTCATCTACAAATAATTTCCCTATAGGTTTTGCAAAAATAGTTACAAAATATGCTTTCGGATACATATTACGAATAACTTTTGCTGTACCTCCTGTGTCGACTAAATCATCAATAACTATAATTTTTTCTTCATTTCCTTTTGCTAATTTAATGATTCTTAAATCTCGTAAATGATTATAATCATAACTAGAAATGCATAAGGTATCTACTAATCTTATTCCTAATTCTCTTGCAACAATTGCGGAAGGTATCAGTCCTCCTCTACTAACAGCTATAATACCTTTCCAGTTATTTTTTTTTTTTAATAAACTTTTAGCTAATCTTCTAGCATAAATTTGTAATTTGTCCCAAGTAACAATATATTTCTTACCCATAAAAATTCCGAAATTGTTAAATTATTATTTAATAATACTTTGGGAATAAAGTTACTAATATTAATTAATATATATTCAAAATATATAAAATTTTTCTATAAAAAATAATTAATATTAGTCTCGTATAAAAATTCATTTCATAGAAATATATATTTATATATATAAAAAAATATGTGAAAAAAATAAAATTTATATATATATTAAGATTGAAACCTTTTCATTTCTTTTTCAATTAATAATATAATAATATGAATTATTTTTATATGCATTTCCTGTATTCTATCAGAATATTTAAAATGAGGAATAGTTATTTCTATATCAGCTAAACCTGCAATTTTTCCTCCATTTTTTCCTGTAAGAATAATTGTTTTCATATTTTTCTTTTTAGCTGTTTTTATTGCCTTTAGAACATTTAAAGAATTTCCAGATGTTGTTATTCCAAATAAAACATCTTCTTTATTTCCTACAGCTTCTATATATCGTGAAAATACATTTTCATAACCTAAATCATTTCCTACGCAAGAAAGATAACTACTATCCGATATTGCTATAGCGGAATATCCAGGTCTAATTTTTCGATAACATCCTGTTAATTCTTCTGCAAAATGCATAGCATCGCAATTAGAACCTCCGTTTCCACATGAAAGAACTTTTTTTTTTTTTTAAAAGTATTAGCAATTAATACTGCCGCTTTTTCTAAAAAACTTAATTGTATATCATTTTTTAAAAAAATTTTTAGTATATTTAAAGCAGAACGCAATTCATTACGAATAATTTCTTTGTACATAAATTATATCCTTCTCTATTAAATATATGTATTCCTACGTATATATATAAAAAAAATATAAATTTTATTTTATATATTAATATATTATTAAAAATAATATTTTAAGAATTCTATTGAAAATATTACTAATTCAATATTGCTAAAAGTAATTTTTTAGTAATTAACAAGATCAAAAAGATTTTTTAAAAGGATTTTATGCGCAGAATTATTAAAGAAGAAAATAGAATATGAAATATTATATACTTTCGGTGCGGACGGGGCTCGAACCCGTGACCTCCGGCGTGACAGGCCGATATTCTAACCAACTGAACTACCGCACCAAGTAAAAATCTTTTCAAATCATATTATGATACTTTTTAAAAAAGTAGTCAACTAAATTATCAATTTTTAAAAAAATCAATCCATAAACACTGTCCAGATTTTTCTTTCATTTCTTTTAAATAAGAGTTATGATCGAGTTTTTCTTTTTCGGTAGAAGGTGTATGATAACAAAAATTATTTTTTAAAAAGCTATTTTTTTTTAACATATTTTTTTGCTGATATTTATTTTCTTGTAAATCAAAATTTATTTTTTCTTGATTGCTTGTCATAAGCAAATATACTTTTGCTAATAGCTTAGCATCTACTATTGCACTATGTAATTTTCTGTTAGTATTAGTTACTTTATAACGAGAACAAAGAGCATCTAAAGAGTTTTTTTTACCTGGAAATAATTTTCTTGCAATAACTAATGTATCTATTAAATTTAAAAAATTTTTTCCTATTTTTATTTTAATATTTAAAAAATTAAATTCATGTTGAATAAAACTAAAATCAAAATCAGCATTATGTATAATTAAATCTGAATTTCTTATATATTTTAAAAATAGATTGGAAATTTGTTTAAAAGATGGTTTTTCTTTTAAAAAAGAATCAGATATTCCATGAATCTTAAAAGCTTCTGAATCAACCTCTCGATTAGGATTAAGATAAAAATGGAAATTATTTCCTGTTAATTTACGATCTATCAATTCTACTGCTCCAATTTCAATAATCTTATGATTCTTGCAAATAGAACCTTTTCGATTCATACCGGTCGTTTCAGTATCTAAAACTATTTGTCTTATCATTAGTTTAAATATAAAAATAAGTGGTTATTAATTTTTAGGAGATTATATATTAAAATGGAAAAATTAGTTAAAATATTTACTGATGGGTCTTGTTTAGGAAATCCAGGACCCGGTGGATGTTCAGCGATTATCAAATATAAAAATAATAAAAAAATATTATCTCTAGGATATTATTTAACTACAAATAATAGAATGGAATTAATGGCGACAATCATGGCTATAGAATGCCTCAAGAAAAAAAGTAACGTTTTATTAACTACAGACAGTAAATATGTCAAAACTGGAATTACTAAATGGATTTTAAATTGGAAACTAAACAATTGGAAAACCAAAAAAAACAAAAAAGTAAAAAATATAGATTTATGGAAACGCTTAAATAGTTTATTAAAACAACACAACATTTCTTGGAAATGGACAAAATCACATATTGGTAATAAAAATAATGAAAAGTGCGATAAATTAGCTAAATTAGCCGCTAAATCTGCAAACCTAGAAGATTTAGGATATAATAAATAATTATTTTATTTATATTACAAATATAAAGAATTTTTAACTATGATTAAAATAAAAAAAATAAAAGTGTTAAAAGATAACTATATCTGGATAATAGTTAACAAAAAAAAATTGGTAATTATAATTGATCCTGGTGAATCTGAACTTCTTATTTCTTACTTAAAAGAAAAAAAATATTTTCCAGTCGCTGTATTTTTAACTCATAAACATTTAGACCATACAGCAGGGGTTTTGGATTTATTAAAAAAATTTCCTAAATTAACAATTTATGGTCCTAAAGAAATAAATAACTTAAAATTTATAAACTATGTTGAAGAAAATAAAGAAATTAATTTATTTGATAGAAAGTGGAAAGTTATACATACACCAGGTCATACTATAGGTCATATAAGTTATTATTCCGATCCATTTTTATTTTGCGGAGACGTTTTATTTTCTGGGGGATGTGGAAAAGTGGATGATAAAAATTATCTTTTTTTATTTAATTCTATTAAAAAAATATCTTTTTTACCCGGTGAAACTTTAATATATTCTTCACATGAATATACAGTTAAAAATCTAAAATTTTCTCATTCTTTATTAAAGAATGATAAAAAAATTAATTTTTATTATAAAAAAATTAAAAAATACAACAAAAAAACATTTTGTAGTTTACCCACAAAATTAAAATTTGAAAAAAAGATAAATATATTTTTAAGAACTGAAGAAAAAAAAATAAAAAATTCTATAAATTTACCTTTCTCATCTAGCTCCTTTGAGTGTTTTACTAAACTTAGAATTTTAAAAGATTATTTTTAATCTTGGAGCTAAGCGGGGTCGAACCGCTGACCTCCTGCGTGCAAGGCAGGCGCTCTACCAGCTGAGCTATAGCCCCCCATTTAATAATAATGGTAGGCCTGAGCGGATTTGAACCACCGACCTCACCCTTATCAGGGGTGCGCTCTAACCAACTGAGCTACAAGCCTGTTTTACTTGTTGTTTTAAACATCAGAAAATTTGTGTGGGCACATTCAAAATTAATCATATTTTTTTAAGGAGGTGATCCAACCGCAGGTTCCCCTACGGTTACCTTGTTACGACTTCACCCCAGTCATGAATCACAAAGTGGTAAGCGCTCTCCTCTAACTCAGAGGTTAAGTTACTTGCTTCTTTTGCAACCCACTCCCATGGTGTGACGGGCGGTGTGTACAAGGCCCGGGAACGTATTCACCGTGGCATTCTGATCCACGATTACTAGCGATTCCTACTTCGTGGAGTCGAGTTGCAGACTCCAGTCCGGACTACGATTTACTTTATGAGGTTTGCTTATCTTTGCAGAGTTGCTTCTCTTTGTATAAACCATTGTAGCACGTGTGTAGCCCTGGTCGTAAGGGCCATGATGACTTGACGTCGTCCCCACCTTCCTCCGGTTTATAACCGGCAGTCTCCTCTGAGTTCCCGGCATGACCCGATGGCAACAGAGAATAAGGGTTGCGCTCGTTGCGGGACTTAACCCAACATTTCACAACACGAGCTGACGACAGCCATGCAGCACCTGTCTCATAGTTCCCGAAGGCACTTTCTTATTTCTAAAAAATTCTATGGATGTCAAGACCAGGTAAGGTTTTTCGCGTTGCATCGAATTAAACCACATGCTCCACCGCTTGTGCGGGCCCCCGTCAATTCATTTGAGTTTTAGCCTTGCGGCCGTACTCCCCAGGCGGTCGACTTAATGCGTTAGCTTCGGAAGCCATTCCTCAAGGAAACAACCTCCAAGTCGACATCGTTTACGGCATGGACTACCAGGGTATCTAATCCTGTTTGCTCCCCACGCTTTCGCACCTCAGCGTCAGTATTCGTTTAGGAGGCCGCTTTCGCCACAGGTATTCCTCCAGATATCTACGCATTTCACCGCTACACCTAGAATTCTACCTCCCTCTACGATACTCTAGTTTTTTAGTTTCAAATGCAGTTCCTAAGTTAAGCTTAGGGATTTCACATCTGACTTAAAAAACAGCCTACGTGCTCTTTACGCCCAGTAATTCTGATTAACGCTAGCACCCTCCGTATTACCGCGGCTGCTGGCACGGAGTTAGCCGGTGCTTCTTTTTCGGATAACGTCATTAAATAAAATTATTAGTTTTATCTTTTTCTTTTCCGACGAAAGTACTTTACAACCCTAAGGCCTTCTTCATACACGCGGCATAGCTGCATCAGGCTTTCGCCCATTGTGCAAGATTCCCCACTGCTGCCTCCCGTAGGAGTCTGGACCGTATCTCAGTTCCAGTGTGGCTGTTTGTCCTCTCAGACCAGCTAGAGATCGTAGCCATGGTAAGCCTTTACCTTACCATCTAGCTAATCTCGTCTGGGCTCATCTAAAAGTGAAAGGTCTAATAAAAGATCCCCTCCTTTGGTTTTTCAACATTATGCGGTATTAGCTACCGTTTCCAGTAGTTATCCCCCTCTTTTAGGCAGATTCCCAGATATTACTCACCCGTTTGCCGCTCGCCGACAAAGAAATAAATTTCTTTTCGCTGCCGCTCGACTTGCATGTGTTAAGCTTGCCGCCAGCGTTCAATCTGAGCCATGATCAAACTCTTCAATTTAACAAAATTTTTCGCTCATAAGAGCATATTTCTTAAAATACTTTGTAATTAAATTTGATGTACCCACACAGATTTTCTGATATTTTTAAAGAGCTTTTTTACTAACTTTAACAATACTATAATTAAACTTTAATTTTGTCAATAAATTTATTAATTTTTTTTAAGTATTTTTTTATATAAATATAGTATAAAAATTTTTATATCTTTTTTCTAAAAATAATTTTCTCTTTACCATTTTAAAAATAAAAAGAAATTAAAAATTATTATTTTAATAAAAAATATGTTATACAGTACTCTTTTATATACAAAGGAAATTATAATAAATGAACCTTTATTTAAAACTTTCAGAAATAATAAAAAAGGCATTAATTGATTCTTCTGCTCCTTTAGATTGCAATCCTGGAATAAAAAAAAGTTCTGAAAATCAAAAAAGCGATTATCAAGTAAATGGGATAATTAGCATCGCTAAAAAAATGAATATAGATCCTTATAAATTTTCAAAAAAAATAATTAAAAACATTAAAAAAAAAGATTTTTATGAAGAAATAAAAGTTATTAAATCAGGAATAATAGTTATTTTTTTAAATAAAAAATGGTTAGAGAAAAAAATTAAAAAAATGTTTTTATGTTCCAGACTAAATATTTATAGTACTTCAAAACCAAAAACTATAGTAATAGATTACTCCTCTCCTAATGTAGCAAAAGAAATGCATGTAGGTCATTTAAGATCAACTATTATAGGGGATGTATTGGCTAGAGTATTAGATTTTTTAGGACATAAAGTCATTCGAGCTAATCATATAGGGGATTGGGGTTTACAATTTGGTTTGCTTATTTCATTCTTAATAGAAAAAAAAATTTATAAAGAAAAAAAAATTAGTTTAAACTTATTAGAACTAATTTATCAAAAAGCTAAAAAAAAATATGAAAAAGATCAAAAATTTTCTAAAAAAGTAAAAAATTATACTTTTTTATTACAGAATAAAGATTCTTTTTGTATGAAAATATGGAAAAACATAGTCAATATGACTATAAAATATAATCAAAAGTTATATAAAAAACTAAATGTTTCATTACGTCAAAAAGATATAAAGGGAGAAAGTCAATATAGTGATATGCTTTTTCCAATTGTTAAAGATCTTATACAAAAAAAAATAGCTATTCGAAAAAATGGTTCTCTTTTAATTTATTTAAATGAATTTAAAAATAGAGAAGGAAAAACCATGGGAGTTATTATACAAAAAAGCGACGGATCCTTTTTATATTCTACAATTGACATTGCTTGTTTAAAATATAGATGTGAAATTTTAAAAGCAGATAGAGTTATTTACTATACTGATTCAAGACAAAAACAACATTTAAAACAAATTACAATTATTGCTAAAAAAGCCGGATATGTACCAAATTATGTATCTATAGAACATCATGTATTTGGAATGATTTTATCTAAAAATAAAAAACCTTTTCAAACAAGAACAGGAAATACTATAAAGTTAGTTACTCTTTTAGATAATGCTATAAAAAAATCTATTAAAATAATAAAAGAAAAAAATCCAAACATGTCTAAAGATGAAATTGAGAAATACGCTCCAATTATTGGAATTGGTGCACTTAAATATTTTGATCTATCTAAGAATAGAAAGTCTAATTATATATTTGATTGGGATCAAATTTTATCTTTTGAAGGAAATACAGCACCATATATTCAATATGCTTACACTAGAATTATTTCTATTTTTAAAAAATCTAAACTTGATAAATCAAATATTTCAGGAAAAATTTATTTAAAAAAAGAAATTGAAAAAAAACTAGTTATTAAATTACTTGAATTTGAAGAAATTATTATTAATGTTTCCAAACACGGAAAGCCTCATATTATTTGTACGTATTTGTATGAACTATCTTCTATTTTCTCTTATTTTTATGAAACTTGTTCAATTATTTTTTCAAAAAAAAGAAAAATATTTATTAGTAGGATTACTATGTCATTATTAACTGCAAAAGTAATAAAAAAAGGATTAAGCTTGCTAGGCATAAAAACTATAAATAAAATGTAAGTTATTTTTTTAAAATTAAACAAAACAATCTTTTTATTCATACTGAATAAAATTTACTGTTGTAACAGTAGCACTATTTTTAATTTCCATATTAGATAAAACTGTTAATGCTGAACAATGTTTCCGTAAAACAATAGACAAAAATCTTCTTATAAAGTCATCGACTACAAGAACTAAAGAACCTTTTATTTCTTTTTGTTTTTTAATTGATTTTTTCGTAGCTTGTATTAATTTTAAAAGAAAAATAGGATCAATATTATTTTTATTTTTATTTTTTAATAAATCTAATAATTTTATTTCTATTTTAGCATCTAATTTCATTATTTTTGCATTATTTAAATCAGGAAAAATTTCTTGTACTATACTACTACTTAAAGCAATTCTAACTTCTCTTGTTAAATCATTTACATTTTCGTAAATATTTGAATATTCTATAATTGTTTCTAAAATTGTTCTCATATCTTTAATAGAAACATTTTCTGATAATAAATTTTTTAAAATAGTATGTAGTTTTATAAATGATATACTATTAGGTATTAAATTTTCTATCAATTTAGGTATTTCTTGTTCTAACCGGTTTAATAAATTTTGTGTTTCCTGAAACCCTAATAGATTGCTTAAATTTTTAGAAATTAAAACACTTAAATGAGTAGCTATAATTGAACTAGAATCGACTATGGAATAACCATACGCTTTAGCTGTATTTAACATATTCGCATCAATCCAAATAGCAGAAAAACCAAAAGCTGGTTCTATTGTACTTTTTCCCTTTATTTTAAGAATATTTTTTTTAGCATCAATGGCTAAATATTTTTTTGGAAAAACAGTCCACTCGTCGTATTTAATCCCTTTGATAAAAATTTTATAAGAATTACAAAGCAAATTCACATTATGTTTTATATGCACATATGAAGGTAAAAATCCGAATTTTTTAGCCGATATTTTTCTAACTTCAGCGATTTTATTTAATAAATTTTTTTCATTTTCGGAATCAACTAATGAAAGTAAATTCTTACCTATTTCTATACTAATCATATCTTCTATATGTACATCATCCCAGGAAGCTTCTACTATTTTTTTGCTTTTAACTTGCTTTCTAGAAAAATTTTCAATTTTTTTTCTTTTATGAATAAGATATTTTGAAAAGGAAAAAAAAAATATGGTAAATATTAAAAAAACTAAATTAGGCATTCCAGGAATTAATCCTAACGTTCCTAATACAAAACCACTAAGTAAAAATACTTTTGGATCAGAAAATAATTGTTTTACTATCTGTTCTCCAACATTTTGAGAAGTATTAACTTTAGTTACAATAACTCCGGAAGCTATTGAAAGAACTAAAGCAGGAACTTGTGCTACTAAACCATCTCCTATAGTTAACAACGTATACGTTTGTATAGCTGTTTTAAATTGCATTTTATGTTGCAACATGCCAATTATTAATCCACCAAAAATATTTATTATCATAATAAGAAGTCCAGCAATAGCATCTCCTCTGACAAATTTACTAGCTCCATCCATAGAACCATAAAAATCAGCCTCTCTAATTACTTCTAATCTGCGTTTTCTAGCTATTTTTTCTTTAATTAAACCCGCATTAAGATCAGCATCAATTGCCATCTGTTTTCCTGGCATTCCATCTAGTATGAATCTAGCGCTAACTTCTGCTATTCTTCCAGCTCCTTTTGTTATTACTATAAAATTAATAATAATAAAAATAGAAAAAATAATAATTCCAATTGTAAAATTACTACCGACTAAAAAATGTCCAAATGCTTCTATAACTCGACCAGCTGAAAAAACACCATTATGTCCTTTTAATAAAATAATTCTAGTCGAAGCAATATTTAATGCCAATCTTAATAAAGTTGAAAATAATAATATTATAGGAAAAGCTGAAAATTCTAGCGTTTCTTTAACAAGCATGGTTACTAGTAAAATCGTAATGGATATTGCTATGTTAAAAGTAAAAAAAATATCTAAAAAAAATGCGGATAAAGGAAGAATCATCATTGATAATATCATCAAAACTAAAATTGGTCCTACAAAAGAAACCCATTCTGTTTCTTTTAAAGTTTTTTTAATATTTTCAATAAAAATAAAATTTTTTAACATTTTTAATTTCCTTAATATAAGCATTAATCAGAAATAAATATATTTTTAGGTTTTTTAAGAAATGTCACTTCTGCTTCTTTTTTGTCTTTTAATTTTAAAAATCCAAAATACAGTATTATTTATTAAGTAAATATACTTTTTTTAGAAATTTCATTTTCTATAAAAATATTTTTATGACAAAAATAGCTAAAAAAATAATTATTTTAGTATTGGAATACTATTCCTTTTAGCTAATTTAACAATTAAAAATATTATTTTATTTTTTCTCTTCGCTAATGAAATCGGTTTTTTTTATTCATTAAATCAAAGCTTAATATAACTAAATAATGATGTCTATCTATAATAATCAGACCAATTATTTTAATACTAAGAATTATTTTTTTTTACTTAATATTTTTTTTATTTCATTTCGAATTCTATTTTTAATAATAATATTTCCTTCTATTTCTTTTGTTTCTTCCCTTATTTCTTGAAAAGACATTTTCATTCTTTTATAAAAATAAAAATTTTTTAAAAAAATATCAAAAAAAACAATAGGTAAAAAAATAAGAACAGCTAAAAAATAACATTCATAGATAATGTTCATTCCTAATAAAACAGATTTATTAAAAGAACATTTCATTAAAAAAAACAGCTTATTAGCTATATGTACTATATAGCATTCAGTAAAAAAAGAAATAACTATTATTTTTACTATTATTTTAAAAAATTCAATTATTGATTGGAAAGAAAAAATTTGTTTTATCCAATTTAAAAAATTCATTCTCTGGATGTTTCTTTTAAAAAAATTAGTTGTAAACCCTATACTTCCAGATAAAAACGAAAAAAATATTATTTGTATTAAAACTATTGTCATAAATAAGAAAAAAAATATTAGTATATTTTTAATAGATATAAAGAAATTTTTTCCTATGTGTTGAAAATTATTAACGATAGATTTATCAAAAACTAAGTAATTAGTTAACATATTTTTAAATTGAAAAAAAATATTAATTTTAAAAATCCAAATCATCGCAAAAATAGAAAATAAAATTATAAAAGAAGTTAATTCTTTAGAAAATTCTTTTATATTTCCATATTTTTTTTCTTTTTTAATACGATAAAGAGTTGGTTGTTCAGTTTTTTCATCATTTTCTAATTCATCGCTCATTTCTGATCCTCAAATAAAAATCGAAAATGTTTATAATTAATTTTTTATTTTAAAAAAAATTTAATTGAATTAATTTTTTTATTTTATTTCTAAAATAACAAAAAAATATATTTTTAGTTTCTAAATAAAATACTATATTCTATATATATATAAAATATAAAAAAATAATTTTTAAATAAAAAAAGAAAAATATAAATTATGAGAATTTCGAAATATATTCTATCTACTATCAGAGAAAAACCAAGTGAAGCTGAGACAATAAGTCATCAACTAATGTTAAAATCAGGTATGATTAGAAAGATATCTTCAGGAATATATACATGGCTTCCAATAGGTTTGAGAGTAGTAAATAATATACAAAAAATTGTAAGAGAAGAGATGCTCAAAATTGGCGGAATAGAGTTTATTATGCCGATGTTACAACCTATAGAATTTTGGGATCATAGCGGAAGATTGAATCAATATGGAAAAGAACTTTTTAAAACAATAGATAGAAATAAAAAAACTTTTATTCTAGGTCCAACTCATGAAGAATTAATTACAAAAATAATTAAAAAAGAAATATATTCTTATAAACAATTACCTATTATTTTATTCCAAATTCAAACAAAATTTAGAGATGAAATACGACCTCGTTCTGGAATAATTAGATCAAGAGAATTTATAATGAAAGATGCTTATTCATTTCATACAACTTCTTCTTCATTACAAAAAACTTACGATATTTTATATAGAACTTATATTTCTATTTTTAATAAAATAGGATTAAAAATAGTTATTGTAGAAGCTAACTGTGAATCTATGGGAGGAACGATATCTCATGAATTTCAGGCGTTATCAAAGTCAGGAGAAGATCTCTTAGCAATTTCTAATCAAAATAATATTACAACAGTAAAAAAAGTTTTTTCTATAAAAAATAAATTTAAAAAAAATAAACAAAAAACATTTAATTCAACTGAAAGTTTTTCTTTATTAAATAATAATAAAAATATTAATTTAAAAAAAATTAAATTAGTACAGATTATTTCATTAAAATCCAAAAAAAATAGTTTATTTAAAATAGTTTGTTTATTAATAGAAAAAAACAGTGAAATTGATATTTCTAATATTAGAATGACAGATTTATTAACTACTCCTATAAAATTTTTAAATCAAAAAGAAATATTTAAAATACTAGGAAAAAATTTAGGTTTGAAGGAAATCAAAAATTCTTTATTAATTAAATTAATAATCGACCAATCATTAATTTCTGAAAAATATTTTTTAATTCAACTAAATAATGAAGATAAATTTTTAACTTTGATAAATTTAAAAAAAGATTTTATTAAACCTATCTTTATAAATATCAAAAATACTATGAATAAAAATAAATATTTGAATCAAGAAGAATTTAATTTACATAAAAGTATAGAAATTGCTCATATATTTAAATTAGAAAAAAAATATTCTCGTATGATTAATGCTAAAGTAAAAAAAAGTAATGGTTCCTCTACTTTTTTTAAAATGGGATGTTATGGAATTGGAATTAGTAGATTAATTGCGGCTTTTATTGAACAGAATTATGATAATAGAGGAATTATTTGGAATAAATCTATAGCTCCTTTTCAAGTAGTAATTTTACCTATAAATTTAAAAAATTCTTCTAATGTCCAAAAAATGACATTTTTTATTTATGAAAAATTTAAAAAAGAAAATATAAATGTACTTTTAGATGATAGAGACGAACAAGTTGGAGTAATGTTTTCTGATATGGAATTAATAGGAATTCCCTATTCTATTATAATCAGTAAAAGATATTTATCAAAAAATAGTGTTGAATTTAAAGAAAGAATTAATAATACTTCTTTTATTGTTCCTGTAGATAAAATTTTTACTTTTATTAAAAATAAATTAATATAAAAATATATTTTTATACGTAATGTTAAATAGAAAAATATTATTTTTTTTTTATTTAACATTACCTATATAAAAAATTAATTAACTAATAATAAATTATTTTTTCTTCTAAATTACATTCTAATTTAAATTGAATTTTTTTTTCTCCTAATATTTTTTTTAATTCATTTAATAAATTATTAGATACTGAAATGTGATATTTTGTATCAAAGTAAACATCTTTTTTAAAATCTTTACTTATATAGTTCATATATACCGGAACTCTTCCATGAGCATGATTTACCAAAATTTCTTTTAATGAATTAAGTAATAATTCGCTATTATTACTTTCATGTAATTTAAAAATTAATTTAGATATATATTTTTTTCTAAAAAAATTTATATTGCTAACAAAATTAGCAATTAATATTTTTTCTCTATTAAAATAACTATATTTAAGTTTACCTTCTATTATTAGGATTTCGTTTTTTTTTAATAAATCTTCAAAAACATCTAATACTTTCTCAAAAATAATTACCTCTAATCGACCTAAATTATTATCTATTACGATAGAAGCAAATCTTTTCTTATTTTTTGAAAATAAAATTTTTACAGAAATAACTATTCCTGCTACTATTTTTTTTTCTTTTTTCTTAAGATATAAATCTTTATATACTTTATTTTCATTTTGTATATAAAAATTAAGTTCTTCTTTATACTGATTAATAGGATGTCCCGTTAAATAAAATCCTAAAACTTCTTTTTCCCAATTTAATTTTATTAATTCTGAAAAATTATTTTGAAAATTTGAAGATAAAGGATGTATTTTTTCTAATTCTGTTAATAACGATCCAAATATATTTTCTTGATACTCACTTTTGCTTTTTAAATATTGTTTAGCTGATTTCATAACTTTAGGCACTGAATAAATTAATTCATATCTAGTTTTTTTAAAACAATCAAAAGCACCTGCCATAATTAACTTTTCTATTATTCTACGAGAAAGTTTTGAAGGACTGACTCTAATACAAATGTTTAACAAACTAACGAAATTTCCATTTTTCTTTCTTTCCGTAATAATTTCAGTAATAGAACTTTTTCCAATTCCTTTTATAGCACCCAATCCATATTCTATACTATGGTTTGAATTAACATAAAACTCATATTTACTTCTATTAATATTGGGTGTATTAATAACTAACTTCAATCTCAAACATTCATAAAATAAAATTACAATTTTTTCTGTATTATCCATATCTACTGTCATTGCTGCTGCCATAAATTCTGCAGGATAATGTGTTTTTAACCATAATGTTTGATATGAAACCAAAGCATAAGCTACAGAATGAGATTTATTAAACCCATATCCTGAAAATTTTTCAACTAAATCAAATATTTTCATTGATAATTTTGAATCTATAAAATTTTTTTTAGCGCCTTGTTGAAATAAATTACGTTGTTGATTCATTTCTACTGGATTTTTTTTAGCCATAGCTCTTCGTAATACATCAGCACCGGATAAAGTATATCCAGCAAATACTTGAGCAATACTTATTACTTGTTCTTGATATAAAATTATCCCATAAGTGGAAAGTAAAACAGGTTTTAATAATTTATGTTGCCATTTTTTATCAGGATACGCTATTACTTCTTTTCCGTGTTTTCGATTAATAAAATTATCTACCATTCCGGATTGTAATGGTCCGGGGCGAAATAAAGCTACTAAAGCTATAAGATCTTCAAACGAATCAGGATGCATTCTTCTAATTAAATCTTTCATTCCAGGCGATTCTAATTGAAAAATAGCGGTAGTTTCTGCTTTTTGTAATAATTTAAAAGTTTTATAATCATTAATAGGAATTGATAGGATATCTATTAACTTTTTATTTTTTTTTAATAATTGATTATTAATCATATTTAATGCTGAATTAATCGTTGTTAACGTTTTTAATCCTAAAAAATCAAATTTCACCAATCCAATTTCTTCAATGTCATTTTTATCAAATTGAGTTAATAAATTTTTAGAGTTTATATCTCTACATAAAGGTGAAAAATCAGTTATTTTTGTAGGTGTAATAACAACACCTCCTGCATGTTTTCCTACATTTCTAATAACACCTTCAAGATTTTTGGCCGTATCAATTAATATTTGAACATCTCTTTTATGATTATATAAATCTAATAATTCTGTTTGTTTATTTAAAGCAGCGTTTAATGTAATACCAGGATCTAATGGAACTAATTTAGAAATTGCATTAATAAATCCATATGGATAACCTAATACTCTTCCAACATCTCTAATTACAGCTCTTGCGGTCATAGTTCCAAATGTAATAATTTGTGAAACGGAATTTTTTCCATATTTTTCCGCGACATGTTCAATAACTTTATCTCTTTTGTACATACAAAAATCTATATCAAAATCAGGCATAGATATGCGTTCTAAATTAAGAAAGCGTTCAAATAAAAGATCAAATTGCAAAGGATCTATTTCAGTAATATTTAAAGCATAAGCAACAAGAGAACCAGCTCCTGAACCTCTTCCTGGTCCAACTGGAATTCCATTTTTTTTAGCCCACTGAATAAACTCCATAACTATTAAAAAATAACCTGGAAATCCCATTTTATTTATTACTGTTAGTTCTTTAAATAAACGAATTTTATATTCTTTTGGAATAATATTTTCCGATATTTTATTTTCAGAAAATAAATTTTTGAATCTTTCTTTTAATCCTTTTTTAGCTTCTATGATTAAATAATTTTCAGTATTTATATTTCCAGTAAAAAATTTAGGTAAAAAATATTTACCGAAAATAATTTTCACATTACATCTTTTAGCAATTTCTACGCTATTTCTTAAAGCAACCGGAAAATCAAAAAATATTTTTTCCATTTCCTGTGAAGAACGCATAAATTGATTACGAGTAATGTTATTTATTTTTTTTATACTATTAAGTGTTAATCCTTTATTAATAGCAACTCTAATATTATGAGTATTAAAATCTTTTTTTTTAAGAAAAAAAACTGGATTTGTAGCAACTATCGGAATATTGTTTTTGATAGATATCTCAACAGCTTTATTAATATAATAATCTTCATATTTTAAATTTATTCTTGTTAATTCTAAATAATATGAATCAGGAAAAATTTTTTTATAAAAAATTAAACAATCTATAATTTCTTTTTTTTTTTTTTTAATATAAGTTGCCCAACATCTCCTAAACATCCTCCTGATAATGCTATTAAACCTTTATTATATTTACATAACCAATCTGTTATAATAACAGGTCCGTTATCCTGAAACGTTTCATTTTGATGGGCTTTAGAAGATAATTTTATTAGATTTTTATATCCTATTTCATTTTTAGCTAATAAAGTAATACTGCAAATCTTATTTTTTACAAATTTAGAAAAAAAATTAAAATCAATACCAATAATAGGTTTAATTCCTTTTTTATGAGCTGCTTTATAAAATTTTATAACTCCGTATAAATTAGATAGATCAGTTAAACCCAATGCAGGCATATTTAATTTTAGAGCTGAATCCACCAAATTTTCTGGTTTTGATAATCCGTTTATCATAGAATAATCACTATGAGAACGAAGATGAACAAATTTTAATTCTTCCATATTTTTAATGCCTAAATTTTTTATTTAAATTAAATATTTTTAATAACTTTAATATTTTAATAAAAAAAAGTCTCTTGAGAGAAAAATATATTTTTAATTAATTTTAAATTAGAAAAATTTATATTTAAATATAAATTTTTTCTTTTAAAGAAAATTACTATACTGAAAAATAATTTTAAAAAAAATTAATAATTATGATTTTTTAACGGAATCTTTATTTATTTTCATACAAGAAAAATATGTTAAGCATACAATTTTTTTATTTACTTTAGCAATACCTTTTAATTTTATAAGATTTTTTTTTTTATGAAAACTTTTATAAAAATTCTTTGTTCAGGAAAAACAAAAGTCTTTAAATTACACTTTTCTATACTAGAAAGACAATAAAAATCTTTTAAAAGTATTTTTTTTTGACTTTTTAATAATAAAAAACAACTAGATTGAGCCATTATCTCCATAATATATACACCTGGAAGAACAGGAAATTTAGGAAAATGACCTTTTAAAAATAAATCATTTTTTTTAATTAATTTAGTAGTTTTTATGTATTTATTTCTCTCAAAATCCAAAACTTTATCTACTAATAAAAAAGGATTTCTATGAGGCAAGACTTTCTTTATTTCATCTTTATTAAAAATAATATTCATAGTTGACAATTTATTTTTTCCTATTTTTTTTAAAAAAATAAATATTTATAAAAAATAAATATTTATTTATATAAAAATTTACTTTAAATAACTAGCATTCTTTATCAATAATTTGACAAATTTATAAAATTAAAAATAATTTTTTATTATTTATATATATTTTTTATTTCCCAAAGTTTCTTTTTCTTTTTTTAAATTGATTAATAGCTTTTGTAAATGACCGACTATTAAAGTCTGGCCAAAATATGTCAGTAAAATATAACTCTGAATAAGCGATCTCCCAAAGTAAAAAATTACTAATACGAATATTTCCTCCAGTTCTAATTAATAAGTCCACTGGAGGTAAAAACTTTGTAGATAATACTGAAGAAAAGGTGTCTTCTTGAAGATCGCTTATATCTAATTTACCTAAAAAAATTTTGTTTACAATATTTTTTACACCTCGTAAAATATCTTGACGACCTCCATAATTAAGTGCAATATTAAGTTTTAATCCTTTATTTTTACTAGTTAATAACTCAGAAATTTTTATTTGTTTTTGCAAAGCAGAATGTAATTTTTTTTTATTTCCTAAAATTTTTAATTTAATATTATATTTGTTTAAGTTTAAAACATCTTTTTTTAATATTTTTTCAAATAAAAACATTAGATTTCTAACTTCTATCGAAGAACGTTTCCAATTTTCATTACTAAATGCATATAAAGTTAAAACTTCAATATTGTTAAATAAAGCAAATTGAATAGACCGATAAACAGCTTTAATTCCTTCCTGATGACCAAAAATTTTAGGTTTCCCCCTTTTTTTTGCCCACCTACCATTTCCATCCATAATAATAGCAATATGAGAAGGAAAATTTCTTATTTTTATATTCATAAATAATATGACTATTTAATAGCTTTCATAAACTATATTTTTTACTTTTAAAATTTTTAATACTATATAAAATTTATATTTTAAAAATAAAATGATTTATGTATAAAAAATATAACAAAACTTATATATAACTAAAAATTCATTAATTCTAATTCTTTCTTTTTTAAAATATTATCTATTTTTTTTATAAAAAAATTTGTTTTTATTTGTAAATTACTTTGAAAAGTATAATCTTTATCTTTAGTAATTACTTTATCAATTAATAATTTTTTTATTTTTTCTTTTGCATCTCTTCGAATATTTCTAATATTAATACGAACTTTTTCAGTATCATTTTTTACAATTTTCACTAATTCTTTTCTTCGTTCTTCTGTTAAAAAAGGAATTTTTATTAAAATAGTATTTCCTTTAGAAATAGGATTTAAACCTAAATTAGAACTAATAATTTTTTTTTCTATTAATTTTTGAATGCTATTTTCAAACGGAGTTACTTTTAACGTTTGAGAATTTTCTATCGTAATATTAGCTATTTTTTTTAATTCTATTTTTTTTCCATAATATTCAATAAAAATTCCATTTAATATATCAGTTGAAACTCTACCTGTTCTTATTGTATTTATTTTTTTTTTAAATTTTACAATACATTCTTCCATTTTTTTATTAACATATTTTTGAATGTTTTCAACCATAGGATTTCCTTAAATATTTATTTAAAAATTTTATTAACAAAATTTTCAATATTTTTAAAATTAACATTTTTTAAAAAAAATAAACTTTTCTTCATGAATATTATTTATATCTTTTATTTTTAAAACATAACTAAATTTAAAAACCATTAAAGAACTTTCATTTACAGCTCTTTAATAGTTCTTTTAAGAGTTATAAAAAATTTTATTATTTTAATAATAGAATATTGTTAAGATTATGAAATCTCTCCAACCTCGAATCTTATAAAAGAAATTACTTGGGAATTATATAATTTAAGTAATTGAGAAACTTTTTTTTTAGGTTCAAAAACAAAATCTTGTCCTGTTAAAGAAATTTCGTCTTTAAATTTATTTATTTTTCCCTCCATAATTTTTTCCATGATTTCATTCGATTTATTCATTTTTTTAAGAGAATTTAAAAAAATTTTTTTTTCTCTAATGAGTACCTTTTCGGGAATAATATTTGGACTCAAATATTTTGGTTTACTAGCCGCAATATGCATAGCTATATTTTTTGAAAATAAATCATTATCAGAACTAATATCTAAAATTACTCCTATTGTATTATTATGATGCATATAACTAACTATATTAGTTCCAATTAAAAAATGTATTCTACAAATTTTAATATTTTCTCCTACTTTGGAAATAATTTCTTTTTTTTCTTTTTCAAAAATTGATTTAATATAATTTAAATCATTTGTTTTTTTTAATAAAATTTCATCAACAATTTTTTTTCCAAATAAAAGAAAATTTTTTTCTTTTGCCACAAAATCAGTTTCAGAATTTAATTCTAGTATAGCAGCTGCTTTTTTTTCTACTTTTAAAAAAATCTTGCCTTGTTTTGTTCCATAAAAAGATCTTTTTTCTGCTTTAATTTCACCTATTGTTTTAAGAAAATCAATTGATTTTTCTAAATTCCCCTCCATTTTAACTAAAGCATTTTTACATTCCATAATACCTGCACCGGTTCTATCTCTTAATTTTTTTACAAGAGAAGCATTCACTTCTTTACTCATATTTATTCCTTAATTGATTTATAAGAAAAATAATGTTAAATACTATAAATTAAAAAATACTCTTTTAAAGAAAAAATTTTTTATATAGTATATTTATATATAAAAACTTTTTATTTTGCTTTATTAAAAAATCGTATGTTTTTATTGTTTTTAACATTTATTCCATGAATTAAAGTAGTAATAGCATCCAAATATAATTTAATTGCCCTAATAGCATCATCATTACCAGGAACAATATAATTAATTCCATCAGGATTGGAATTCGTATCTACAATAGCAAAAACCGGAATTCCTAAATGATTAGCTTCTTTTATAGAAATTTGCTCATGTTCAGCATCAATAACAAATAAACAATCCGGTAAACCTCCCATATTTTTTATTCCGCCTAAACTATTTTCTAATTTCTTTAATTGTTTCTTTCTAATTAAGACCTCTTTTTTAGTTAATTTTTCAAAAGTTCCATCTTTAGATTGTATTTCTAAATTTTTTAAATTTTTAATAGATTGACGAACTGTTTTCCAATTTGTTAACATACCTCCCAACCAACGATGATTGACATAAAAATGCTTGCAAGCATTTGCTGATTCTTTTACTATTTTACTAGCTGCTTTTTTTGTCCCAACAAATAAAATTTTTCCTTTTCTAGAAACAATTTTTTTTAGTTCAAGTAAAACAGTATTAAACATAGGAAGTGTTTTTTCTAAATTAATAATATGCACTTTATTTCTTATTCCAAAAATAAACGGCTTCATTTTAGGATTCCAATATCTGGTTTGATGACCAAAATGTACTCCTGCTTTTATCATATCCCGCATAGAAACTATTGACATAATTACCTCTATTTAAAATTTTTTTGCCATAAAAATAGTATTTTTTTTTACTATCTATTTTTTTTATTTATTAAATATAAATTAATACAAATAAAAAATATTTAAACATATTTTTATCATTTATAAAAAAATAAATTATAATTTTTTATAAACTTTATTTACTTTATAGAAAATCAAAATTTTTTACTATTTTTTATAATAGTATAATCTATATATATCAAAAAAACTGTAAATTTAATAATTTCTATTATAAAAAAGGGGAAATTTTATGTATAAAAATCTCATAAAAAAAAATACAGAAATAAAAAAGATGAAAAAAGTTGGAAAGATAGTATCTAATGTTTTAAAAATGATTTCAGAATATGTTGTTCCAAATATAACTACAGGAGAATTAGATCGAATTTGTCATGATTATATTATATATGAAGAAAAATCATTTCCTGCTTGCCTAGGGTATAATGGATTTCCAAAATCAACTTGTATTTCTGTAAACGATGTTGTATGTCATGGTATTCCTAACGATAAAAAAAAATTAAAAGATGGAGATATTGTAAATATTGATGTAACCGTAATAAAAAATTCTTATCATGCAGATGCTTCTAAAATGTTTTTTGTTGGAAAGCCTACTATTTTAGGAAAAAGATTATGCTACGTTACTAAAAAAAGTTTAGATTTAGCTATTGAAATAGTAAAACCAAATATTTACATAAACCAAATAGGTAAAGTTATACAAACTTATGTTGAAAAAAAAGATTTTTCAATAGTGAAAGATTATTGTGGACATGGTATTGGAAGAAATTTTCATGAAAATCCTCAAATACTTCATTATTACAAAAAAGAAAATAAATTTTTATTAAAAGAAAATATGACTTTTACAATTGAACCAATGGTAAATGCCGGTTCTCATCATATAAAATCAATGCAAGATGGATGGACTATAAAAACAAAAGATAGAAGTTTATCTGCTCAATACGAGCATACTATTTTAGTTACTAAAAAAGGGTGCGAAATTTTAACTTTATAAAATATATTTCTTTAAAAAAAAATATATATTTTGATAAAAATCGTATAAGTTATAAATAGTTTATATTTTCATATATTTTAAGGTTTATTTAAAAAATGAAAAATTTAGAAAAAATAATTACAGAAATATTTCAAGATAAAGAAAATATTAAATTTTCAAAAAAAGAAAATTCAGTCATCAATGTTATTAAAAACGTTATTGAATTACTTAATATTGGAAAACTTCGAATTTCTGAAAAGAAAAATGATATATGGATTACTCATCAATGGTTAAAAAAAGCAGTATTGTTATATTTATATACTCAAAAAAATAAAATTATACCTAATTTAAATAGTAATTATTACGATAAAATTCCATTAAAATACTGTAATTACTCTTTAGAAAAATTTCAAAAAGAAAAAGTTAGAGTGGTTCCTAATGCTACTGTTAGATATGGTGCTTTCATAGAAAAAAATGTAATATTAATGCCTTGTTATATAAATATAGGCTCATATATAGGATCAAACTCAATGATTGACACCTGGGCAACAGTTGGTTCCTGTGCTCAAATAGGGAAAAATGTACATTTATCTGGAGGGGTAGGTATTGGAGGTGTTCTAGAACCTTTACAAAGTAATCCTACAATTATTGAAGATAATTGCTTTATTGGAGCACGTTCTGAAATAGTAGAAGGTGTTATAGTAGAAAAAAATTCTGTAATTTCAATGGGAGTATATATTGGACAAAGTACTAAAATATACGATAGAGAAACTGGAGAAATTTTTTATGGAAAAGTTCCATCAGGATCTGTTGTAGTGCCCGGAAACTTGCCTTCATTAAATAATAAATATAGTTTATATTCTGCAATAATTGTAAAAAAAGTAGATTCTAAAACTAGAGAAAAAGTAAAAATTAATGAATTATTACGTAATATAGACTAAAACAAATTTATTAAAAAAAAATTAAAAAAAATAGAAAAATTTTCTTTTTCACCTAATTTAATAATAAATTAGGTGAAAAACAATTTTTTTTAACTTTAAACTATTAAATAAATTCTACTACTTCCTCTTTTAATATCAAAAACTAATATTGAAAAATTTTTTTCAAAAATATTTTTTAAATCAGTTAAATTAAAAATTTCTTCTTTATTTATATGCAAAATAATATCATCTTTTTTAAAACCTAACTTATAAGCAAGAGAATTAACTTTAACAGAGTTAACTTTAACTCTTTTTTTATTATTAATAGCAAAATTAACAAAGTCGACACCTTCAATTAAATCTCCTGTAATTTTAGCATCTGTTCTTTCTCTTGGACGATATTTTAATGTTACTGATATAATCTTTATTTTTTCATCACGTACTAAACCAATTTTAACAATACTATTAACTGGTAAACAACCTATTTCAGCTCGCAAAGAAGAAAAATTAAAAATTGGTTTCTTATTTAAAGAAATAATCACATCTCCTGCTTTTATTCCTGATTCATCAGCCGCAGAGTTTTTAAATACTTGATTTACAAAAGCTCCTCTTTGCAATTTTAACTTCATTGCTTGTGCTAAATTAAATGTTAATTCAGTTCCGGTTATTCCCAGTTCGCCTTGAATCACTCGACCATATTTAATAATTTGATCAGTAATATTTTTTACTATATTTGTTGGAATTGAAAATCCAATTCCTATATTTCCACCATCCGGAGATAAAATGGCAGTATTAATTCCAATCAATTTTCCTTCTAAATTAATTAATGCTCCTCCTGAATTCCCTCTATTTATAGCTGTATCAGTTTGAATAAAATTTTCATAATGACTATTATTTAATCCACTTCTCCCTAAAGCAGAAATAATACCTGAAGTAACTGTTCCCCCTAATCCATAAGGATTTCCAATTGCTAAAGTATAGTCTCCTACTTTTAAAGTATTTGAATCAATCATTTCAATAGCTACTAAATTATTAGCATCATTGATCTTTAATAAAGCTATATCAAAGCGATTATCTTGTCCTATTAATTCTGCATCATATACGCGTCCATCGTTTAATTTAACTTGAATTTTATTTGTATTTTGAATAACATGACTATTAGTCACCACATATTTATTTTCTGAATCAATTATAACCCCTGAACCTATTACTTTAATCATTTTAGGAAATTGATTATTTTTTATCCACTGTTTACATAATGGAGTTTCATAAAATGGAGATTTATTTTCACAAAATAAAGCTTCATCGTTTAATAAAGATTTATCATTTTGATTTTTATCAATATCTAATGTTGCTTTTACTTCAGAATCTATACTTACTACTGCTGGCATTACTTTATCTAAAATAGAAGATAAGTTAGGAACATTAACTGAAGAAATATTAATTTTTTTAATTAAAAAAGAATCTTTATTTAAAGCAATACTTAATCTAGGAAATACAAAACTTATTATCATTAGTGCAATAGCTATCTTTTTCATATTTTATTCTCAAATTTTATTTTTAAATTCTATGTGAATTTTTTTTGATAAACTTATTTAAATCTCCTTGATTTTATACACTTTTTTAAAAAGAACTATTTTTCTATATTTTTTATAAGTTATCTAACATATTATTAATATATAAATTTAATAATGTAAATTAAACGTTATTTCTCTATTTTAGATTTACATCTTTTTTAAAAAAAATTTCTAAATTTTTTTAAAAAAATAATTTTTTTTTTAAAAATTAAAGTTTTAGAAATAAAAATGATTTATAATTAAGAGATATGTATTTCTAATATTTTAGAATAATACAAAAAATATCTATTTTGGTTTTTAATTATGAAAATAAGTAATTTACTTCTTTTTTTTTTATTTTTTTTCATTTTTTTTATTTGTATAAAAAAAAATTTTCTTTTAAATCAAAAAAAAATATTTTTTTTACATGGCCATACTATGGGTACAACATGGAAAATTCAACTATTTAAAGAAAAAGAAAAAATAAATTTTTTAAATTTAAAGAAAAATATTCAAATATTACTAAATCATGATGAAAAAGAACTATCTACTTGGAATAACAAATCAATGGTTTCAAGAATTAACCATGGAGTTGATAATAGACCCATAATAATTAGCAAAAACTTTAGCACTATTATTTCAAAAGCAATTTTAATAAATAAAAAAACATTTGGTGCTTTAGATATTACTATTGGTTCATTAATAAAAATTTGGGGATTTAATATTATAAATACACCTTTTAAACTCCCTTCATTAAAAACAATAAAAATTGCTCTTTCAAAATCTGGGATAAATCATATTTATTTAATAAAATATCAAAAAAATGAATATTTATACAAAGATTTAAAAAATTTAGAAATAAATATTTCTACTTTAGGAGAAGGTTTTGCCGTAGATCATATTTCTAAATTACTTAATAAAAAAAAAATTACTGATTATATAATTTCAGTTGGTGGAGCAATTAAATCTAAAAAAAATTGTTTACATAAAAATTTTTCAATAATAGCTATTCAGAAACCAACTAATAAAAAAAATTCTATTCATATGTTAATTAAACTAAAAAATCAATCAGTTAGTACTTCAGGAAATTACAGAAATTATTATTATTTTAATAAAAAAAAAATTTCTCATTTAATCAATCCTTTTAATGGAATGCCTATTGTTAATAACTTAGTATCAGTAACTGTAATTTCCCAAAATGCATTAGATGCTGACGCTTGGGATACTGCCCTAGAAATATTAGGTTTTAAAAAAGCTAAACAATTGATCTTAAAAGAAAAACTTGCTGTTTGTTTAGTGCAGAAAAGAAAAAAAGGTTTTTATACCTGGGTTTCTCCTAAATTTAAGAAATTTTTAATTAAATCCTCTTTTAAAGTTACCAAAAAATAATTTTTTTACTATAAAAAAACAAAATATTTAGATTTAAGAAAACTTAAAAACAATATATAAAAAAATATAATTCCAATAGGAAAAATAAAACTTTTTAATTTTTTTAAAATTTCGTTAAAAAATTTTGGAGGTTTACAATGCCAGTTTTATCAGGAGCGGAAATGGTAATACGCTCTTTAATTGATCAAAATATTAAATATATTTTTGGATATCCTGGAGGAGCAGTTCTCGATATTTATGATGCTTTAAAAACAATTGGTGGTATTAAGCATATTTTAGTAAGACATGAACAAGGTGCTACTCATATGGCAGATGGTTATGCCAGAGCAACTGGAAAAGTAGGAGTTGTTTTAGTTACTTCTGGACCAGGAGCGACAAATGCTATTACTGGTATCGCAACTGCTTACATGGATTCAATACCAATGGTAATAATATCAGGTCAAGTAGCTTCTAATTTAATAGGATATGATGCTTTTCAAGAATGCGATATGATCGGAATATCTCGTCCGATTGTTAAACACAGCTTTTTAGTTCAAAAAACAACAGATATTCCTATAATTTTAAAAAAAGCATTTTGGTTAGCTTCTAGTGGAAGACCTGGTCCCATTGTAATAGATATTCCTAAAAATATTTTAGGTGAAAAATGCAAAAAACCATATATTTGGCCTAATTCTATTAATATTCGATCTTATAATCCAACAACTAAAGGAAATACTAGACAAATTAAAAGAGTTTTACATACTTTATTGAAATCAAAAAAACCAATTATTTATGCCGGAGGAGGTGTAATTACTTCTAATAGTCATCATGAATTAAAGATTTTAGCAGAAAGTTTAAATTTTCCTGTTACAACTTCATTAATGGGACTCGGAGCATTTCCAGGTACTCATAAACAAAGCTTAGGCATGTTAGGTATGCACGGAACATATCATGCAAATATGGCCATGCATAATTCAGATGTAATATTTGCTATTGGAGTTAGATTTGATGATCGTACAACGAATAATTTAGAAAAATATTGTCCTTATGCTAAAATTTTACATATAGATATTGATCCTACTTCAATTTCCAAAACTGTTTTAGCAAATATTCCTATTGTAGGAGATGCTAAAAAAGTATTAAAAGAAATTATTAAAGAATTAAAAAAAATTATTATAACAAAAAAAAGCAACTCCTTTGAAAGTTGGTGGAATTCTATTCATATTTGGAAAGAAAAAAACGAAAATAAAAAAACTATAGATGAAGAAAATGTTATCAAACCACAAAAAGTTATTAAACTGATTTGGAAAAAAACAGCAGGTGAAGCTTTTATTACATCTGATGTAGGACAACATCAAATGTTTACTGCTTTACACTATCCCTTTGATTATCCTCGACAATGGATTAATTCAGGAGGTTTAGGAACCATGGGATTCGGATTACCCGCTGCATTAGGAGTAAAGTTAGCTTTTCCTAAAAAAATGGTAATTTGCATTACAGGGGACGGAAGTATTCAAATGAATATTCAAGAGTTATCTACTGCTATGCAATATCAATTGCCTATTCTAATTGTTAATCTTAATAACAAATCATTAGGAATGGTAAAACAATGGCAAGATATGATATATTCTGGACGTCATTCTCATTCTTATATGCAAGCTTTACCTAACTTTGTTAAATTATCAGAATCGTACGGACACGTCGGAATAGCTATAAATCATCCTTCAGAATTAGAAGAAAAAATAGAAACAGCATTTAAAAAATTAAATCAAGGAAAATTGGTATTTTTAGATGTTTTAATTAGTGATTCTGAACACGTTTATCCAATGCAAATTAAAGGGGGTGGAATGAACGAGATGATACTAGAAAAAAAGAGAGATTTTTAAAATGAGACGAATTTTATCAATATTATTAGAAAATGAATCCGGTGCACTATCTAGAGTAATAGGTCTTTTTTCTCAAAGAGGCTATAATATAGAAAGTTTAACTGTAGCACCTACAGAGGATTCCTCCTTATCTCAATTAACTATACAAACTGTTGGAGATGAAAAAGTCATAGAACAAATTGGAAAACAATTACATAAGCTCATTGATGTTCTAAAGGTTTCAGAAGTTAATGATACCGATTATATAGAAAGAGAAATAATATTAATAAAAACAGGAAATATTTGTAAAAAAAAGGGAAAAATAAAAGACATCGTTGATATATTTAGAGGACAAATAATTAGTTTAACTACTGAAGGTTATATTATTCAAATCACCGGTTCTAGTAAAAAAATTAACTCTTTTCTCGAATTAATTCGAAAATATGTTAATATTGTTGATTTATCAAGATCGGGAATTATTGGGATTTATAGAAATTAATTTTCTATTTCGCTGATTTAATAGTTAAAGATTTTTTTCTATAAAAAATAAAATTTAATATAAATTAAAAATATTATAATTATGAAAAAAAAAAACATATTCCCGTACTTTTACGGGAAACAATACTATCATTAAATATTAAAAAGAACGGAATTTATATAGATTGTACTTTTGGATGTGGCGGGCATTCAAATGAAATATTAAAAAAAATAGGTAATAATGGAAAATTATATGCCATAGATGTTGATCCTTCTGCTATCCAAGAAGCGAAAAAAATAACAGATTCTCGTTTTAAATTTTTTCAAGGATCATTTTCAAATATCATTTTTCTTTTAAAAAAAGAAAATTTAATAAATAAAGTGGACGGAATCTTACTGGATTTAGGTGTATCATCTGTACAACTAGATGATCCAAAAAGAGGGTTTTCTTTTAATTCTGACGGTCCTTTAGATATGAGAATGAACCCAATATCTGGAATTACTGCATCAACTTGGTTATCAACTAACAAAGAAAAAAAAATAGCAGACGTGCTAAAAAAATTTGGAGAAGAACGATATGCTAAAAAAATTGCTCGTGCTATCGTAAAAAGAAATGAAATCTCTTTAATTAAAAGAACCACTGAATTATCTGATTTAATTAAAAAAAACACGCCTTTTAATAAATCAAAACATCCTGCTAGATGTAGTTTTCAAGCAATTCGTATTTATTTAAATCAAGAATTAAATGAACTAAAAAAAATATTAAATGAATCTTTAAAACTCTTATCGCATAAAGGTAGATTATCAATAATTTCATTTCATTCCTTAGAAGATAGAATTATAAAAAAATTTTTTATAAATCACAGTAGACAACATTTTTTTATTCCAAATAAGTTACCAATAACAGAAAATCAAATAAAAAAAATTAAAAAAAATAGTTTGAAAGTAATAGGGAGAATCTTTCCAAATGCTAATGAAATAAATAAAAATTATAGATCTCGAAGTGCAATTCTTAGAATTGCCGAAAAAATTTAAAAAAATATAGTTTATCTAAAAATTAGCTTTAAAAAAAATTTTAAAAAATATTTTAGTATTTTAAAATTTATCAAATAATAAGTAAACATTTTAAATAATTAAAAATTATAAAAAAAATATATTTCAAATAAATCTGTATAAATTAGATTTAAATATTAATTTTATTTTTTAAAAATTTTAAAAACATTTTCTTTATTATCAACATTTTTTTAAATAACTAATAGTTTTAAAAAAAAACTTATTCTTTAATTATTTAAATATTATTCGTTATAAAAAAATTATTAATTATTAATTTAAAAAGTTTACTAAACTGTAATTAATATTACGAATATATATTAATTTTTTCTAAACTAAAAAAATAAAAAGAAAAATTTTAATCTTCAATTAAAAATATTTTTTTATTACTTAATAATACAATAAAAAAATTATAAATATAAAATTTATAAAAATAAAATATTAAATGAATTTTTTCATAAAAAAGTAAAAAATCTTAAATATATTTAATAAATATCATTAATAAAAAAACATAATCATTAATTAATCAATTTCTTCTTATTAAGAATATAAAAATTTAATTAATATAAAAAAATTACTTAATATTTTTTTTAAAAATAAAAAATAATAATAGTTAAAAGCCATAAGTTATTAATATTATTTAATTAATATGAATCAAATCAGTTAATGATAAGTATCTATTACTATATAATAAATGATTCCTAATCATATTAATGATTAATTAATAAAAATAGATTTAGTTCAATTATTAATCAAAATATTGATTACTACTTTTATTAAAAAATATTAATTACGAATATTATTTTCTTTTATTATTTTAAATAATTCTTATAACTTTCATATATTTTATATATATAAATAAAAAATTACTAATTTTTTTAAATTTAATTTAATAGCTAAACTATTGAATTCTTATTCGAATATTAAAAAGAAATGCAATTAAATAAGATTCGATTATTAACAAACTTTTTTATTTTTTTTTATACTTACTAAATTAAAGATATTTTTTATAAAAAATAAAATTTATTAAATAAAAATTTTTAAAAAATTAAATAAAATTAAAAAAATAAAAAAAATAATAGTATAAAAATAGATTTGATTATTTAAAAATTTATTAAAATAAGAATTTTTAAAATGAATGTTTAATACTGATTAAATTAAGAAATAAATTTTTATAAAATAAAGTAAAAAGTTATTACATGTTTTTTAAAATTTATACTTTCTAAAAAAAATAATTTATTTGGAAAATTAAAAAATAAGCATTTTTCAATTATAAAACTAGAAATTAAAAAATTTATAGCATTGATATGCCAATATTAAAAATATAAATAACAAAATATTTTTATAAAAAAACTGCTTTTATGAAAAATTTAATTCTATTAAAATATACTTTTAGTAACTAAAATTAACTATTGCTACTAAAAAAATATTATTATGAATAATATACTTTATACATATAAAAATTAAAAAAATTTTTAATAAGAAAATATGTTTTTTATTAAAAAAATAAAAAAATGAATAGAGAGACTAATGAAATTAAAAAAAAATTAATATATTATGTAGATCATTAACTATTTTGTTAATAATTAATTAATATTTTTAATTAAAATTTTTCTAAAAAAAATAAAAATATTTTTTAAATAAAGGCAATTAATAAAATCTTTTTCTATTTAAAATATTAAAATTATTAATATAATATTTATATTAAGTTGTATTTAAATTAATTTAATTTTTATATTAAAATATAATCCAATTTTAAATAATTAATAATTATATAGTATATATATATACACTAATTTGGATTAAAAAATGAATCAATCAACAGAAAAAAAAATGATAGTTGGACTTGAAATAGGAACAACAAAAATTGTTACCTTAATAGGAGAAATTTTACCAAATAATTTAATTAATATAATAGGAATAGGTAGTTGTGAATCTCATGGAATTGAAAAAGGAGAAATAAATGATTTAAAATCTGTCTCTAAATCAGTTCGAAACTCTATCAAAAAAGCAGAAGATATGGCAGGATATGCTATTTCCTCTGTCTATTTATCTATGTCTGGAAAATTTATAAATTATCAAAATGAAATAGGAATAGTCCCATTATCTAATAAAGAAGTAACAGAAAAAGACATAAAAAATGTTATACATACCGCTCAATCTGTAAAAATTAATAATGAACATCAAATTTTACATACTATTCCAAAAGAATTTTCAATCGATCAAAAATTTGGAATAAAAAATCCTTTAGGGTTATCTGGAATTAGAATGCAAGTAGAAGTGCATTTAATTACATGTCATAATGAAATAATAAAAAACTTTATAAGATCAATTAAAAA
Source organism: Buchnera aphidicola (Mindarus abietinus) (assembly GCF_964059085.1). Classification (NCBI taxonomy): domain Bacteria; kingdom Pseudomonadati; phylum Pseudomonadota; class Gammaproteobacteria; order Enterobacterales; family Erwiniaceae; genus Buchnera; species Buchnera aphidicola. The sequence continues at coordinate 205,941 of NZ_OZ060398.1, read as the reverse complement.
CTGTCGATTAAAAGTAGATGAAGTTATTTTTTCAGGAATAGCTTCTAATGAAGTTGTAATTACCAAAGAAGAAAAAAAATTAGGAGTTTGTATGATTGATATGGGAGGTGGAACTATGGATATAACTATTCATATCAATGGATCCATTTGTTATAGTTCTGTAATTCCCTATTCGGGAAATACAGTTACCAATGACATTTCTTCTCTTTTTTCTATTTCAAAAAAAGATGCTGAAAAAATTAAAATTGAAAATGGTTGTTCTAGTAAAAAAAATGATAATAAAACAAAAAAAATTGAAATTACTACATTTAATGGAAAAAAGATTCAATATATAGAACAAAAATTATTACATCATATTATCGATGCTAGGTATATCGAACTTTTAAATTTAGTAAAAAATAAATTATTAATATTTTTTGAAACTACTAATGAAATAAAAATTAAAAAAAAGTTATCTGGAGGAATAGTATTAACAGGAGGGGCAGCAAGAATAAAAAATTTAGAAGAACATGCTGAAAAAATATTTAAAACAAACATAAAAATAAGAAAATCTAAAAAAATAGAAGGACTAACAGAAAATTTTAGCACCGAAAATTATTCAACAGTTATAGGATTATTAAAATATGGAAAAAACAAAATTTTAAAAAAAACAGAAAATGTTAAAAATAAAAGTTTTTTTCAAAAATACTTTAAAAAAATTAATCATTGGATTTTTAATAAAAGTTAAATATGAAATTTTATAAAAATGTTTTATAACTTCTCACATTATATAAATCGGAGTAATTATGTTTGAAGAAAATGAAAAAAATAACCTTACTATTATTAAAGTAATAGGCGTAGGAGGTGGGGGATGTAACGCTGTAGAGCATATGATAAAAGAAAAAATAGAAGGAGTGGATTTTTTTGCTATAAATACTGATGCTCAAGCATTACAGAAAATAGAAGTTAAAAAAAAAATACAAATTGGAAAAAAAGTTACCAAAGGATTAGGTGCTGGAGCGAATCCAGATGTAGGAAAACGTTCAGCTGAAGAAGATCAGGAAATTTTAAAAACTCTTCTAAAAGAAGCAGATATGATTTTTATTGCTGCTGGAATGGGTGGCGGAACTGGAACTGGAGCTGCTCCTGTAATTGCTAAAATAGCCAAAGAAATAGGTATACTAACTGTTTCTATTATTACTAAACCTTTTAATTTTGAAGGAAAAAAAAGAATCGAATTTGCAAAAAAAGGAATACTTGAATTATCAAAAAGTGTTGATTCGTTAATCATAATACCGAACGATAAATTAATTGAAGTATTAAATAAAGAAATTTCTTTATTAGATGCTTTTAGTGAAGCGAATAACATTTTAAATGAAGCTATACAAGGAATTTCTGAACTAATAACTCGTCCAGGATTAATAAATGTAGATTTTGCTGATGTTAAATCGGTTATGTCAGAAATGGGATATGCTATGATGGGTACAGGATTATCTTCAGGAGAAGAAAGAGCAGAAGAAGCAACAAAAATAGCTATTTCCAGTCCTTTATTAGAAGATGTTGATTTGTCAGGTGCTAAAGGTATATTGGTGAATATAACAGCAAGTGCGGATTTTAAACTTAATGAATTTAAAACTGTTGGAAATATTATCCGATCATTTTCTTCCGATCATACAACTTTAGTTATAGGAACATCTTTAGATCCTAAAATGAAAAATACAATTAGAGTTACAGTTATTGTAACAGGTATAACAATAGATTTAAATCAACATGAAAAAAAAATTTCCACTCATAAAAACATTCAAAAAAATATTTTAAATTACAAAAATACCGAGTTACAAAAATCTATTTTTTTAAAAGAAAAAAATGAAAAAAAAGAAAATTTAATGGACTCGAAATATATAACTAAAAAAAATATAGATTATTTAGATATACCTACATTTTTAAGAAAAAAATAAATTCTACTAAATAGAAAAAAATATTTTCTTTTGATTTAATATTTTTTAAAAAATAAAAATATAGAGATTATTTAAAATAATTGTTAATATATTAACTATTATAATTTAATCGAAATTAATCAAATATCTTATCTAAAATATAGAAAATTATTATGTCTGAAATAAATCAAAAAAATTTTTTTGTTTCCGAAACAGCTAAAAAAAAAATAGATGAATTATCGAAAAAAAAGAAAGATTTAAATCTAAACTTTAGAATTTATATTTCCGGAGGGGGTTGTACAGGTTTTAAATATGGTTTTATTTTTGATAAAAAAATAAATAAAGATGATATTTGTATAAAAAAAATTAATGTTCCTATAATTATAGATTATATAAGTTTCCAATACCTTGTAGGAGGAACATTAGATTTTATAGAAAATTTGGAAGGATCAAAATTTTTTATTTCTAATCCAAATGCAAAAGTCACGTGTGGTTGTGGATTATCATTTAGCATTTAATTTTTTTAAATATTTTTAAAAGTTACATATTCCTAAAATTTTTTAATTATTTTTCTAAAAGAACTGCTATTATAAATATTATTAAATAAATACTTATTTTACAAAAATATTATGCTTAATATAGGAATTGTTATTGCGATTAAAAAAGAATTAAATGAAATAAAAAAAAAATTATTCATATACAAAAAAATTAATTTAAAAAAATATGTTCTCTATCTAGGAAGTTTTAAAAAAATAAATTTTTTTTTATTACAATGTAATATTGGAAAAACTAATGCTAGTTGTGCTACAACCTTATTATTACAAACATATAAAATTAATTTTATTATTAATATAGGTTCTTCTGGCTCTTTAAAAAAAAAATAAAAATATTTGATATAATCATTGCAAAAAAAACATGTTATTATGACGTCGATTTAACTGCTTTTAACTATCCTATTGGAAAAATACCTAATTCCCCAAATTTTTTTAATTCTGATTCTTATTTAAAAGAAATTGCTATACGAGCATGTATTAAAAAAAAATTTTCTTTTTTTTTAGGAACTCTAGTAACCGGAGATACTTTTTTAAAAGAAAAAAAAAAAATAAATTTTATTAAAAGCATATTTCCTTCCGCTATTGCACTAGATATGGAAGCTTCTGCTATTGCTCATGTTTGTTATATTTTTACAATACCTTTTATTAATATTAAATTTATATCTGATTGTTCCAGTAAAAACTCTCAAGAAGAATTTAAAAAGAACATAGATTTAATTTCTTTTAAATCCTATTTAATTATTTTAGAAATTCTAAAAAATTTAAGTGATTTATAAAAAAAATAAAGTTATAATTTTTTTATATAAAAAATTATAAAAACATTTTTTTAATAGTTTATTTTTTAAATTTTTACTTTAAAAACATATAGTTCTTTTCTTAAAAAAAATAGAACTATATGTCGGTCAAATAGCTCTTATTAAAAATATAAAAATATTGCAATTATAAATATATATTAATATTAATTCATTAAATCAGTTATTGTACCTTCGTAAACTTCAGCTGCCAATGGAATTGTTTCTGATAATGTTGGATGCGCATGAATCGTTAACGAGAGGTCTTGAGCATCACATCCCATTTCAATAGCTAAACTAATTTCGGATAATAATTCCCCAGCATTTCTGCCTATTATTACTCCTCCTATCAATCTTTTAGTATCTTTATTAAAAATTAATTTTGTTAATCCCGAAGAAGCGCAATCAGATGCAATTGCTCTTCCTGAGGCACTCCAAGGAAATAAAGCTACTTTATAATTTATATTTAACTGTTTGGCATTTTTTTCAGTAATACCAGTCCAAGCTATTTCTGGTTCTGTATATGCTACGTTTGGAATAACCTGAGGATCAAAAAAATGTTTTTTTTCTGCTATTACTTCGGCTGCTATTTTAGCCTGATGTATTCCTTTATGTGCTAACATGGGTTGTCCTGTAACATCACCAACAGCATAAATACCTTCTATATTTGTTTTTAATTGATTATCAACCTTTATATATCCTTTGTTATCTATTTCAATCCCAACTTTTTCTATTTCTAATACATCAGTAGCTGGTAAACGACCTACGGCTACTAAAACAGCATCATATATCGTTGTTTTTTTTCCTATTCCTTTTTGATCTATTGTTACTGAAATTCCATTTTCTACTTCTTTTATATCTAAAATATTAGTTTCTAACATAATATTAAATTTATTTTTAATAGATTTTAAAAATATTTTTATAACATCTGTATCAACAGTAGAAAGAATTTGATTATGATTATCGGTAATATCAATTTTTGAACCTAATGAATAATATATTGTAGCCATTTCTAAACCAATAATACCTCCTCCAATAATCAATAAATTTTTAGGAAGAAAAGGAATAGATAGTGCTTCTGTAGAAGTCCAAATTCTTTTATTTTCATACGGAATAAAAGGTAATTTAACTGATTGTGATCCTGTTGCAATAATTACATTATTAAAATTAATTTTATGATCTTCTTTTTCTGAATGAACTATTAATTCATTATTTGAAACAAATTTTGCAATACCTGTGATAACTTTAACTCCTCTTTTTTTAGCCATATGACTTAATGCAAAATTCAATTTTTTTATATTTTGATTCTTCCAATTTACTAATTTTTTTATATTTATTATTGGCAAAGAAAATGTAATTCCATATTCAGATAAGGCTTTACTTTGACTAATAGTTTTTGATACATACAATAAACTTTTAGAAGGAATACAGCCTACATTTAAACAAACCCCTCCTAAATTTGAATAACGTTCTATCAGAATCGTTTTTATTCCTAAATCTGCACAACGAAAAGCCGCTGTATATCCAGCCGGGCCAGCTCCTACTACAACAACACTTTTATTACTTTTAATACTTTTAATACTCATTTTTATTTTATTTCCTAAATATTCTTAAATAATGTTGATTATTAGAAATAATATTATTTTTTTAATATGGATGTTTGACTTAAAAATAACTGTTTTTACTAAAAAAAATAATTATTTATTTCAAATAAACTATTATACATTTATAATATTAATAATTTTATATCGGATAAAAGTTGACTGATATATTTCATAAAATTAGCGCCATATACTCCATCAATGATTCGATGATCATAAGATAAAGAAAACGGTAACACTAAACAAGGACAAAAATTTTTATTTTTCCATATAGGTTTAACTATTGTTTTTGAAATGCCTAAAATTCCTACTTGAGGTGCATTTATTATAGGAGTAAAACCTTTTCCTCCTAATTTTCCTAAACTTGAAATAGTAAAACTTCCTCCTTGAAAATCTAATAATGTTAATTTATTACTTCTTGCATCAGTACATTTTTGATTTATTTCAAATGATAGTTCGTATAATTCTTTTTTATTTACTTCTTTTATAACAGGCACTACTAAACCTTTTTCAGTATTTACTGCTATTCCTATATTAATTTCCTCATTGAAAATAAAACTGTTTTCTTTATTAGAAAAAAAAGTATTAAAAAGAGAAAATTTCTTTAATGATTTTCCAACTATTTTAGTAATAATAGAAAGTAACGTTATCTGTTTATTTGATTTATTATTTTTAATAATATTTATTTTTTTTCTAAATTTTTCAAGTTCTGTAATATCCGATTCATAAAATTGAGTAACATGTGGAATAGTGCTCCAACTTTTTTGTAAATTATAACTAGAAGCAGCTTGAATTTTAGTAAATTCTACTCGATTATTACTTTTATAATTTTTAATTACATCATTAACATTTTTATTTTTATAGTTTAAAAAATTTTTTTCTTTACTTTTTTTGTTTTTATATAATTCAAGGTCTTCCTTTAAGATTCTTCCATTTCTTCCCGAACCTACTAAATTTTTTAAGTCTATTTTGGATAATCTTGCTAAACGACGTACTAAAGGAGAAGCATGAAAAGAAGTATTTTTTTTAAAATTAAAATCGTTTAAGATCACATCTTTTTTTTTATTTTTTCTAAAAATACTAGAAAAATCTTTATTATTGGAATTTAATTTCTCATTAACTTCTTCCATAATCAAAATTAAATCATTATGCTTTACTTTATCTCCTATATTAATAAAAATTTTTTTTATTTTACCCGAATTTGGAGAAGGAATTTCCATGGAAGCTTTTTCACCTTCAACTAAAATTAAACTTTGTTCTTTTTTTACTTTATCATTTTTTTTAACTAAAATTTCAATAACTTCTACTAAATCTGGACCAATATCTGGAATTTTAACTTCGATACTCACTTTAATTATCCTTTTTTAATTCTTTTATGCTAAACGAGGATTAACTTTATTGATATTAATATCAAACTTAGAAATAGCTTCTTTTACTATTTTAGGTTTAAAATATCCACATTCAACTAATAATCCTAAAGCTGCTACTACTATATAATGAGCGTCTACTTCAAAATAATAACGTAATTTTTTTCTACTATCTGAACGACCATAACCATCTGTTCCTAACACAAAATAATATTTTGTAGGAATATATGCTCTAACTTGTTCTGCAAACAATTTCATATAATCAGTTGAGGCAATAGCTGGTGAAGAATTCATAATTTGTGAAATATAGGGAATTTTAGGTTTTTCCATTGGATGTAACAAATTCCATCTTTTACAATCCTGACCATCTCTTGCTAATTCAGTAAAGGAAGTTACACTATAAATATCCGATGATATTGAGTATTGAGAAGATAAGATCTTTGCAGCTTCACAGACACTTTGCAAAAGAGCTCCAGATCCCATTAATTGAACTTTATATTTGTTATATTCAGACTTCTTAAGTTTATAAATGCCTTTTATAATACCTATTTCAGAATTTTTAGGCATTTCAGGCATAGCATAACTTTCATTTATTGTAGTTATATAATAATAAACATTTTCTTGTTTTTTACCATACATTCTATTTAATCCATTTTGAATAATAACAGTTATCTCATACGCATAAGCAGGATCATAAGAAATACAATTAGGTACTGTTAAAGAATAAATATGACTATGCCCATCTTCATGTTGTAAACCTTCTCCATTTAATGTTGTTCTACCAGATGTTGCTCCAATCAAAAATCCTCTTGCTTGTTGATCTCCAGCTGCCCAAAATAAGTCTCCTATTCTTTGAAATCCAAACATAGAATAAAAAATGTAAAATGGAATCATTGGAAAATTATTACTACTATATGAAGTGGATGCTGCTAACCATATAGCACCAGCTCCTAATTCGTTAATTCCTTCTTGTAAAATTTGACCATTTTCTTTTTCTTTATAATATAAAAGTTGTTCTGAATCTTGAGGAATATATTTTTGACCTTTTATATTATAAATACCTATTTTTCTAAATAAACTTTCCATTCCAAACGTTCTTGCTTCGTCTGCAACAATAGGAACTAAAAAATCTTTTATTTTAGTATTTCTTAACATGATATTTAAAAATCGAACAAATGTAACAGTAGTAGAAATTTTTTTATTTTGTTTTTCTAATAACGAAGAAAAATCACTTAATAAAGGAATTTCAAAAATCTTCTCAAATTTTGCACTTCGTAAAGGTAAATATCCTCCCAACTTTTTTCGTTGATAATGTAAATAATTATACTCTTCTGAAGATTTTTTTAAAGTAACATAAGGTAATTCTGAAATTTGTTCATCTTTAACAGGAATATTAAACCGATCTCTAATATATTGTAAGTCCGAAATTTTTATTTTTTTTATCTGATGAGCAATATTTTTTCCTTCTGCTACTTTTCCCATTCCATAGCCTTTAATAGTATGAAACAATATTACTATTGGTCTACCATCTTTTTCTTTTGCTAACTTTAAGGCAGCATAAATTTTCTTAGGATCATGTCCTCCTCTATTTAATGACCAAATTTCTTCATCTGTCATATTTTTTACTAATTCTTTAGTTTCCTCATATCTTTCAAAGAAATTTTTTCGTATATAAGCACCATTTTTTGACTTAAAAGTTTGATAATTTCCATCAACAGTTTCATTCATTAATTGAATTAATTTTCCGGAAAAATCTTTTTTTAATAGTGGATCCCAACGACTACCCCATATTACTTTTATTACCTTCCATCCAGCTCCGGAAAAAATATTTTCTAATTCATGTATAATTTTTCCGTTACCCATAACTGGACCATCTAATCTCTGTAAATTACAATTAATTATAAAAATTAAATTATCTAATTTTTCTCGAGCTGCTATGGTTATAGCACCTTTTGATTCAGGTTCATCCATTTCCCCATCGCCTAGAAAAGCATACACCGTTTGATTTCTAGTATCTTTTAAGTTTCTATTATTTAGATATCTTAAAAATTTAGCTTGATATATTGCTGAAACAGGACCTAAACCCATAGAAACCGTAGGGAATTGCCAAAAATTAGGCATCAATTTAGGATGAGGATATGAAGATAATCCTATTCCATCTACTTCTTGTCTAAAATTATTCATTTGTTCTTCCGAAATACGCCCTTCTAAAAAAGCCCTAGCATATATTCCTGGAGATGCATGACCTTGAAAATATATTAAATCTCCTGGATGAAAGTCATTTTTCGCTTTAAAAAAATGATTAAAACAAACTTCATAAACAGTAGCAAATGATTGAAAAGATGATAAATGTCCTCCTAAATCCAAATTTTTTTTAGAAGCACGTAAAACCATAATGATTGCGTTCCAACGAACAAAAGAACATATTTTTTTTTCTAATAATAAGTTACCAGTATACTCAGGTTCTTTTTCTACTGAAATACTATTTATATAATTTTGAAAATAACTAAAATTTAAAAAATCAGATTTTTTTTTATAAATTTTTTGCAATACTACTGATATAAGAAACTCTGCTCTCTCTATTCCTTCATAATCAATTACTGATTGAATTGCTTCTATCCAATCTTTTGTTTCAATAGGATCCACATCTTTATTTAAATATTTTGGCATAAATAAAATTCCTTATGTATGAAACATATTTTTTATATATTACAAATTAATATACTTACATTTTTTTTCAATAAATTTAACGAAATTAATTCTGATTACCATTAATTTTTTATTTTTTAAAATTTAATTCAAAATAAATCATAAAAAAATAAAAATTTTATTTTTTTTAAAAATTAATTTTAATTAATTAAAAAACCACTTTTATGAAAAGTATTTTTTTAATTAATTAAAATTAATTTCTTTAAAAAATATATTTATTAAATATATATATTTTTTACTAGGATAAGAAAAATATATTTTTAAAAAATGTTAATGCTAACAAAAAATTATATATATAGAAAAAATTTCTATCATTTAAAAAAAATATTTTTTTTAAAAAATTTTTTGTAAAAAAGTTATTTAGCAATTGAGATTAAATAAATTAATAACAACTTCATATTTAATAATTTCGATCATTTTAAAAAACATTTTAAAAGATTCTCGTTTATACTCTAATTTAGGATCTTTTTGAGCATAGCCTCTAAGATGTATACCTTTTCTTAAATATTCCATATTCAATAAATGTTCTTTCCAAAAAAAATCTAAATTATGTAAAACTACTGATTTTTCTATTTCCTGCATTTTTTTAAAACCAATAATTTTTTTTTTCAATAAATAACAACTTTTAACTTTAGTTATTATATATTCAGTTAATTTTTTATGTTGATGTAATGATCTTATTAAATTTATTCGCTCTGAAATTAATAATGTTAGATTAAAATCTGTTTTTAATTGTCTTTCTAAGCCTACTAAATTCCAAGAATTAGAAGAAAACTTTTCAGGAACATATTTATTAATAATTTTTTTTAGTATATCTGTTATAAATAAAAGAATATTTTCACTAACTTTTTTAATAGTTAACAATGAATTTCTCTGAAAATAAATTGACTTTCGTTGATTATTAATAATATCGTCATACTCTAATAACTGTTTTCGAATTTCAAAATTTCTATATTCAACTCGTTTCTGAGCATTAGAAATAGCAATCGTAATCCATTTATGTTGGATTGCTTCATTTTCCTTTATACCTAATGTTTTTAACGTATTAATTATTCCTTTTGAAGAAAAAACACGTATTAAAGAATCTTCCATGGATAAATAGAACTGAGAAGAACCTGGATCTCCTTGTCTTCCTGACCTACCTCTAAGTTGATTGTCAACTCTTCTAGATTCATGCCTTTCTGTTCCAATAACATGCAAACCGCCTGCTTTAACTACTGTTTTATTTAATTTTTTCCAATTTTTTTTATACAAAAAAAATTTCTTATTTTTACTATATTTTTTATTAAAACTTCCACCTAAAACAATATCTGTTCCTCTGCCTGCCATATTAGTTGCAATAGTAACAGTTTCTGGTCTTCCTGCTTCTTCTATAATATTTGCTTCCTGAGAATGAAACTTAGCATTTAAAACATTATGTTTAATTCCTAAATTTTTTAATTTATTAGAAATAATTTCAGATTTTTCAATAGAAGTAGTACCTACTAATACTGGTTTTTTTTTTAAAATATTTCTTTGTATGTCAAAAATTATAGAATTAATTTTTTCTTTTTCAGTTAAATATATTAAATCAGCATAGTCTTTTCTAATCATAGGTTTATTAGTAGGAATACTAACTGTTTTTAAGTTATAAATAGAATTAAATTCAGAAGCTTCTGTTGCTGCTGTCCCCGTCATACCTGATAATTTTTTATATAATTTAAAATAATTTTGAAAAGTAATAGATGCTAGAGTTTGATTCTCATTTTGAACTTTTAGATTTTCCTTTGCTTCTATTGCTTGATGCAATCCATCCGACCATCTTCTACCTTGCATTATTCTTCCTGTATGTTCATCTACTATTATAACTTTTTTATTTTTGATAATATAATCAACATTTTTTTTATATAATATATTTGCCTTTAATGCATTATTAATATATTCCGTTAAAGTTATATTTTTTACCGTATATAACGAAGAATTTATATCAATTAACTTATGACTAACTAATAAATCTTCAACTTTTTTTAATCCTATTTCAGTTAAATGTATTTGTTTTGATTTCTCATCCACTAAAAAATATTTATTTCCTTTAAAAAAATCAAAATCTTTTTTATTTTTTTCTTTCATGTAAAAAATAATTTTATTAATTTTAGAATATATGTCTAGATTTTCTTCTTCTACTCCTGATATAATTAAGGGAGTTCTTGCCTCATCAATTAAAATAGAATCAACTTCATCTATTAAAGCATAATACAATCCGCGCTGTACTCGTTCTTTACAATCAAACACCATATTATCTCTAAGATAATCAAATCCAAATTCATTATTAGTTCCATAAGTAATATCTGAAAAATATGCTTTTCTTTTTAATTTTGAAGACATACCGGATAAATTTATCCCCACACTTAAACCTAAAAACTCAAATAAAAACTTATTTTTTCTTGCATCTCTTTGCGAAAGATAATCATTCATAGTAACTAAATGAAATCCTTTTCCTTTTAAAGCGTTTAAATACATAGGTAAAGTAGAAGTTAATGTTTTTCCTTCTCCTGTTTGCATTTCAGCAATGCATTGTTTATGTAGTATTAAACCTCCTAAAATTTGAACATCATAATGTCTCATATTTAAAATTCGTCTACTAGCTTCTCGTACAGTTGCAAATGCTTCTGGAATTAAATTTTCTAAATTTCCATTTCTTTTTAAATATTTTTTAAACTCATATGTTTTTAATTTTAACTTTTCATTAGAAAAATTTCTAAACTTTGATTCCATTGAATTAATAATTTGTACTGTTTTTTTCATTGAATTTAAAATTTTATTGCTTTGAGTACTGAATATTTTATTGAATAAATTAATTAACATGCTAACAATCTCTTATATAAATAATGTAATTACTATATTAAGATATTCTATCATTAAAAATTTTTTATTAATAACCATCAAATCTAAGAATTTATTTTTCTGTTTAACTATGTTTTTAAAATAAATTTTTTACTAAAGTTAAACATAACGAATATATAAATTATTAACTTTTTCAACTATTACATTTTTTTAATTTTCGTAAAAATTTTAATATAGTTTCAATATTTTGAATATGTTTATTTTTTAAGTATTTTACATTTTTTTAAAATATTTTTTTTTATACCTTTTCATATTTTATAAAAAAATATATCTATTCTTCTTAAAAATATTTGTATAGAAAATAAAGCTATTAAAATTTTTTTTAAAAAAACTATTTTTTTAAAATATGTAAAAAAAATTATTTTAATAAATTTTAATAAAAATATTAAACATTGGTTAAATAATTTTTGTAAAAAATTAATTGATATTTATTGTTAACAATAATTTTTTTATTTAAAAATTATTTACTATTTTTTCAAAAAAACCAATTAATTTTTTTTGCATATAAAAAATTTACATTTTTAAATAAAAAAATAAAATTTAACTAATTAACTCGTACTTTTTAAAAAACTAAGCACGAGACTTATAAAAAATTAAATTATGAAACTTTTATTAATAATTTTAGGTATTTTAAAAAAAATAGGATAGTTTACATAAACTAAATATAATCCTTTTGCTGGAAGCATGGGGCCACAAAAAATTCTATTTTTTCTTTGCAATATTTGATTCAACCAACTAATTTTTCGTTTGGATTTCCCAATTTCTAATAAAGAACCTGCTATATTTCGAACCATGTGATGCAAAAAAGAATTAGCTTTTATTTCAATTATTATAAATGATTTTTTTTTAAAAACTTTTATACTATATACTTTTTTAATAGGAGTTAACGATTGACATGAACTAGACCTAAAAGAAGAAAAATCATGTTCTCCTAATAAATATTGACTGGCTATATGCATTTTTTTAACATTTATATATTGATGAACATGTGTCGAAAAATTAAAAAATAAAGCAGATCGAAATTTAGAATTTAAAATTATATATCTATATAAACGAGATGTAGCATGATATCGAGCATTAAAGAAATCAGGTACTAATTTAATCCATCTAGCATTTATATCTTTAGGAAGGTATGAATTTACTCCTGCTATCCAAGAGAAATCTTTCCTAATAGCTGAAGTATGAAAATTAATAACCTGACCTAAACTATGTACTCCAGAATCAGTTCTTCCTGCAGAAACAACAGATACCGGATGATTAGCTATCATACTTAATGCTTTTTCTACTGTTTCCTGAACAGTAATTATTTTTTTTTGAATTTGCCATCCGTGAAACATTTCTCCATTATATTCAATTCCCATTGCAAAATTTATAAAATTTTCTCCTTATTTTTTTAAAAAAATATAAATAAATAAAACTTATATCGATAAAAAATTTTAATATAATTTCTTGATTAATAATATCAATAAATTATAATTTGTTATTATATTTTAAATTCTAAAAGTAAACATAAAAATATTTAATTTTTTTAAATAAAAAAATATTTAAAATTAAAAAAATAAAATAAATATAAATTAAATTTATATCATAATTTCAATTTTAATTGATAAATAAAATTATAAGTTTTTTAATTTTATAAAAAATTAACATTCAAACTAAGGGATAAACCGTAAAGTACTATAATGGAAAAACTATGAATAAAGAAAAAAAAAATCAATCATCTCTAAATATTTTAAACTTTTCCAAAATAAAACCATATATAAAAAAAAAAAATGAAATATATATGAATATTAATCAAATAAATCATTTTAAAAAAATTCTCAATGCATTTAGAGATTCATTAAAAAAAGAGGTCCGATCTACTATTTATAATATGTGCAATGAAAATACTAATTTTCCTGATCCAATTGATAGAGCTACCCAAGAAGAAGAGTTTAATATTCTTTTAAGAAATCGACATAGAGAACATAAACTATTAAAAAAAATAGAAAGAACTATAAAAAAAATTATATCTAATGATTTTGGATATTGTGAAACATGTGGAATTGAAATAGGGATACGTAGATTAGAAGTTTATCCAACAGCCAGTTTATGTATTGATTGTAAAACACTAGCAGAAATCCGAGAAAAACAAATGATTGGTTAAAAAATGAATTTACTAAAAAATTAGTAAAACAAGTATCTTGTTTTACTAATTTTTATTATTTGTAAAAAATATAAAAAATCATAAAATATATATTTTTTATTAAAATTTATAAATACAAAAAAAAATAAACGAAAAAATCATATTATGATTATAATAAATAAAAATAAATATAATTTATCACATAAAAAAATTAGTAAGAATGCATTAAAAGTTCTTTATAGATTAAATAAATTAGGCTATCAAGCCTATTTAGTTGGAGGAAGTATACGAGATTTACTGCTTAAAAAAAAACCAAAAGATTTTGATATTGCTACCAATGCAAAACCCAAAGAACTAAAAAAAATATTTAATAACTGTAGATTAATAGGAAAAAGATTTTTAATTGTTCATATATTTTTTACATCTGAAATTATAGAAGTCTCCACTTTTCGGAAAAAATATAAAAATAAAAAAAATATACCTTGTAAAAGAAAAAAAAATAATAATAAAATGTTATTAACTGATAATAATTTCGGAAAAATAGAAGAAGATGCTATAAATAGAGATATAACTATTAATTCTTTATATTATGATATATTTAATCGTAGTTTAAGAGATTATGTAAACGGATTTTATGATTTTAAAAAAAAAATTATTCGAATTATTGGAAATGCAGAAACAAGGTATCAAGAAGATCCTATAAGGATATTAAGAGTAGTATATTTTTCAGTTAAATTAGAAATGAAAATAGAAAAAAATACAGAAAAACCTATAAAAAAATTAATAATTTTATTAAAAAATGTTTCAAAAACTAGATTATTAAATGAAATTATTAAAATATTAATTAATGAATATGGAGAGAAAATTTATAAAAAATTAGAAAAATATAATTTTTTTAAAAAAATAATATCATTTCCATATTCATATTATAGTCAAAAAACATTGAATATGATTCATCTAATTACTATTGAAGCTATAAAAATATCAGAAAAATTAAATTTAAAAAAAAAGAAATCTGAAATTTCTTTTTTATTTTCTACAATTCTTTGGTATCCGTTATTGGACTTCGCTTTAAAAATTAAAAAACAAGAAAAAATTTCTTTTCGTACAGCATTTAAAAAATCAATACAAAAAACTATTAATAAAACATCAAAATATATATATATATCTAGAAAAAATTTTCTAATAATTAAAAATATTTGGAAGTATCAACTTGAATTTAATATTCAAAAAAACTTAATTAAAAAAAAACTAAATAAAAATATTTATTTTTTAATAAAAAATTTTTTCTTTTTAAGAAAAAAAATAATAAATATAAAAATAAACAATAAGTCGTTTTAATTTGATCAAAAAATTTTTTTTTAATACAAAAAATATATATTTTTTATAAAAAATATTAAATACATAACTTTACATAAAAAAAACTAAAAAAATATAATTTTTCCTATATATGGTAAATGACGATAACATTGTGCGTAATCAATTCCATATCCAGCTATAAATTCATCTGGAATAGAGAAACCTACATAATTAATAGGAATATTTACTTCTCTACATTCTGGTTTATCTAATAAAGTACATATTGATAAAGATCTTGGATGGCGTAAATTTAAAATTTCTAATACTTTACTTAAAGTATGTCCAGAATCTACAATATCTTCTATAATTAGTACATCCTTGTTGAAAATGTTTTCATCAAGATCTTTTAATATTTTAATCTCTTTACTAGAAAACGTTTTTTTTCCATAACTAGATATTGTCATGAAATCCACTTCATGGGCTAAAGTTATTCTTCTACATAAATCTGCCATAAAAATAAAAGAACCTCTTAATAAACCTATTAATATCATATTTTTATTGCTATTTCGATAAAAAAAACTAATTTCTTTACCTAATTCATTTATTCTAGAATGAATTTGGCTTTCAGAGATAATCTTTTCAATACTATGTTTCATAAAATTTATTAAAATTTAAAATAAAAATACTACTTTATCATCTTTTATGAAAAACTATTAACAGATTTTAATCTAACTGATTAAACATTTTATTTTTAATATATTTAAATAAATTTTTAATTAAAAAATTAATATAAAAAGAATTGTTCTTTTTAAAAATATTAATTACTTATTCACATTTTTTATTAATTCATAAATAGACTATAAAGTCTGAAATAAAAACATATGCTATACTATATACAATAATAAAAAATTAGAAAAAATCGTTCTTAATTGAATTATTTTTTTTAATTTCAACATAAATATAAAATTTATTACTATATAAATATATATGTCATAAAATAACTTATTTGTATAATATTTTACCTTAATTCAGTGTAAATTTATTACACAAATTTGGGAGAATTTAAATTATGAGAGTGTTAAAGTTTGGTGGAACATCTTTAAGTAATGTAAAAAAATTTTTCATTGTTAAAAACATTATTAAAGAAAAAATTAGAAATGAACAAATAAGCGTTGTGTTATCAGCTCCAGAAAAAATAACAAACTACTTAGTTGAATCAATTCAAATTGCTAAAATAAAAAAAAATTTAGTTCAATTGCATTTAATTGAATCAATCATCAATAAATTTTTATTTGAACTAAAAAAAAAGTTATCACCAAAAATTTTTGAAGAATTAAAAAAAGAAATAGAAAAAGAAATAATAAAGTTAAAAACCGCATTAAATACCGTATCTTCACTAAATCAATGCCCTGGTTACTTAACTCCTATTATTATTAGTCGTGGAGAAATATTTTCTATTCTTATAATGAATTCTATTTTAAAATCTGAAAATTATAAAGTTACAGTTATTGATCCTGTTAAAACCTTAATAGGAATAGGGGATAATCTAAATGCAACCATTGATATTGATAAATCGAAAAATAAAATAAAAGAATTAAAAATTCCTAAAAAAAATATAATTCTTATGG
The DNA here is from genome assembly GCF_964059085.1 of Buchnera aphidicola (Mindarus abietinus). NCBI lineage: Bacteria > Pseudomonadati > Pseudomonadota > Gammaproteobacteria > Enterobacterales > Erwiniaceae > Buchnera > Buchnera aphidicola. Next base: position 189,068 of record NZ_OZ060398.1, on the reverse strand, counting down.
CTGGATTTATAGCTGGAAACAAAGAAAAAAGATTAGTAGCATTAGGAAGAAATGGATCTGATTATTCAGCAGCTATTTTATCTGTTTGCCTAGAAGCAAAATATTGTGAAATTTGGACTGATGTAGATGGAGTTTTTACTGCAGATCCTAAAATTGTGCAAGATGCTAAACTATTAAAATTTTTAACATACTCAGAAGCTATGGAACTATCAAATTTAGGTGCTACTGTTTTACATCCGAAAACTATTTCTCCCTTATCTAAATTTAATATTCCGTGTATTATTAAAAATACTTTAAATCAAAATGAAGAAGGGACAATAATCAAAAATTTTTCTGAAGAAAGCATTCCCAGTATAAAGGGAGTAACTTCTCTTAACAATATAACAATGTTTAGTATTTCTGGATCAGAAAAAATAGCAACATATAACTTAACAAGAAAAATTTTTTCAAAAATATCTCAAAAAAAAATATCTCCTATTTTAATATTACAAAATTATTCTAATGGAAATCTTGATATCTGTATTTCTGATAACGAATTAGAAAAAACTTTTGAAATTTTAAAAAATGAACTTTCGATTGAATTAAAAAATACGTTAATTAACCCTATTAAAGTAATAAAAAATACGGCTATTATTTCTATAATAGGAAATAAATTTCAATTGAAAAAAAATATTTATTTAAATATTTTTTTAGGATTACAAAAAAATAAGGTGAACATTTTAGCAATTTCAAAGAATTTATCCCAAAATTCTATTTCTATAGTAATAAAAAAATCTGATGTAATTGAAACCATACAAAATATACATCATTCTTTATTTAATAAAAACTATAAAATTATTGAAGTTTTTTTAGTAGGTATTGGAGGTGTAGGAAACACGTTACTTAATCAATTAAAAAAACAACAAAAAATATTACAACATAAAAATATACATATTAAATTATGTTCAATTTCTAATAGTAAAAAAACAATTTTTAATGAAAAGGGAATAAATTTAAATAATTGGGTAAAAGAATTTCAAAAAAGTAAATCTTCATTTAACTTAAATAACTTATTAGAAAAAATTAAAAATAACAAATTTATAAATCCTGTATTTATAGACTGTACTTCTAGCGAAGAAATAGCAAAAGAATATGTTAATATCCTTTTACATCATGTACATATAGTTGCTTCAAACAAAAAAGCTAATACCTGTTGTAACCAACTTTATCAAAATATCCGATTAACTGCTAAGAAATACGATTTAAAATTTTTATACGAAACAAATGTTGGAGCAGGTTTACCAGTCATAGAAAATTTTCAAAATTTACTTAATTCTGGAGATAAATTAATTCAATTTAGAGGTATTTTATCTGGTTCATTATCGTTTATATTTGGAAAATTAGAACAAGGTATTTCTTTATCTAAAGCTACTATAATGGCAAAAGAATTAGGATTTACAGAACCTCATCCTCAAGATGATCTATCAGGAATCGATGTAGCAAGAAAATTATTAATTCTAGCTCGAGAAGTTGGCCATAATTTAGAATTATCTGATATTGAAATTGAATCGCTTTTACCAAAAAATTTTAATTTTAACTTAAACTTAAACGATTTTTTTATTGAACTAAAAAAATTAGACATTCTATTTTTTAAGCGAATATTTGAAGCAAAAAAAGAAAATAAAATTCTTCGTTTTGTTGGTATAATAGAAAAAAATGGAAAATGTAAAGTTAAAATTCAAAAAATAGGAAAAAGTGATCCGTTATATTCCATTAAAAATGGAGAGAATGCACTTGCTTTTTATACTCAATATTATCAACCAAATCCATTAGTATTAAAAGGATATGGTGCTGGGAATAATGTTACTGCAGCTGGAGTGTTTTCTGATTTATTACGAACATTATCATATAATTTAGGAACATAAAATGATAAAAATTTATTCTCCTGCTTCTATTGGTAACGTAGGAGTAGGTTTTGACATATTAGGCGCAGCTCTAGCACCAATCGATGGTTCTTTACTTGGAGATTGTGTAATTATTAAATCTTCTAAAAAATTTAAATTAATAAATCAAGGAAAGTTTTCTAATCAACTACCCAAAAATATTGAAGATAATATAGCATGGAAATGTTGGAGTTATTTTAAAAAAATAACTAATTTAAAAATTTTTTTTAGTATTACATTAGAAAAAAATATGCCTATTGGATCAGGTTTAGGATCTAGTGCTTGTTCTATTGTATCAACATTAGTTGCTATGAATAAATTTTGTAATAACCCTTTAACTTCTAAAGAATTATTAATTTTAATGGGAAAATTAGAAGGTAAAATTTCGGGTAGCATACATTATGATAATGTAGCTCCTTGCTATTTAGGAGGATTACAACTAGTTATTGAGAATAATAATATTATTAGTCAATCTATTCCTTACTTTAAAAAATGGTTTTGGATTGTTGCATGGCCAGGAGTAAAAATACCTACAGAAAAAGCAAGAAAAATTTTACCTAAAATGTATGAAAAAAAAATATGTATAAAACACAGTCAAAACCTTGCAGGATTTATTCATGCATCTCATAGCGGACAGGAAGAATTAGCAGCAAAATTAATGATTGATCTTATTGCTGAACCATATCGAATTAATTCATTACCTAATTTTTTATATATAAAAAAAAATGTAAAAAATATAGGTGCTATTAGTTTTGGAATTTCTGGATCAGGACCTACGTTATTTGCAATTTCTGAAAATATTTCTATTGCAAAAAAAATAGCTTATTGGCTATCTAAAAATTATCTAAAAAATGATGAAGGATTTGTACATATTTGTAAATTAGACTCAATAGGAACTCGAATAATAAGGTAAGAAATGAAACTATATAATCTAAAAGATCATACTGAAAAAGTAAAATTTTCAAAAGCAGTTAAATTAGGATTAGGTAGTCAACAAGGCTTATTTTTTCCCAAAGACTTACCCATCATTAAAAAAGAAAAATTATCTGCACTGCTAAAAATGAATTTTATCTCTAGAAGTAGTAAAATTCTTTCTAAATTTATTAAAAATGAAATAAAACCAATAGAATTAGAAAAAAGAATTAAAAAAGCATTTTTATTTTCAGGACCTAAAATAGTACAAGTTACTAGTAATATAGCATGTTTGGAATTATTTCATGGTCCAACTTTAGCATTTAAAGATTTTGGTGCTCGTTTTATGGCTCAAATGTTATCTCATTTAAATAACAAAAATGAAATAGTTACTATTTTAACAGCAACGTCAGGAGATACTGGAGCAGCAGTAGCTCATGCTTTTTATAAAATGAAAAACGTAAAAGTAGTCATTCTTTATCCAAAGGGTAAAATAAGTGAATTACAAGAAAAATTATTCTGTACTCTTGGAGAAAATATAACAACTATTGCTATAAATGGTAGTTTCGATGAATGTCAAGCTTTAGTCAAACAAGCATTTAATGATCAAGAACTAAAAACAATTACAGGGTTAAATTCAGCTAATTCAATAAATATAAGCAGATTATTAGCTCAAATTTGCTACTATTTTGAAGCATTTGCTTTAATTCCAAAACAAAAAAATATCAAATTAGTCATTTCTGTACCTTGCGGAAATTTTGGAAATTTAACAGCTGGGTTGTTAGCAAAATCATTAGGACTGCCTATCAAATCATTTATAGCAGCTACTAATTCTAATGATACGGTGCCTAGATTTCTTAAAAATGGAATTTGGGAACCAAAAAATACCATTTCAACTATATCTAATGCTATGGATATCAGTAGACCAAATAATTGGCCTAGAGTTGAAGAGTTATTTAGAAGAAAAAAATGGGATTTAAAAGAATTAGGATTTGGAAGCGTTTCTGACAATGAAACTGTTGCAACTCTAAAAGAGTTATCAAAATTAGGTTATGATTCCGAACCTCATGCTGCTATTGCTTATAAATTATTAAAACAAAAAATAAAACCAAATGAATTCGGATTATTTTTAGGAACAGCACACCCGGCAAAATTTAAACAAACAATTGAAAAAATTTTAAAAAAAGAGATTTTACTTCCAAAAGTATTAGAAAATAGATATAAACTTCCTTCGTTATCACATAACATGCGTCCAAACTTTTTTAAGTTAAGAAAATTTTTATTAGAAAAATGATTTCTTTTCGATTTTATTAGAGGGGAAAATTCCTCTAATAAAAAATTTAATTTTAAATAAAAATTTTTATACTTTAAATAATATTTGTAAAATATCTGCATCATTAACAATATAATTTTTTCCTTCACTTCTAAATTTACCTGCGGATTTTACGTTTTTTTCTCCTTTAAAACTTATAAAATCAAGATATGACATAACTTTTGCTCTAATAAATCCTTTTTTTAAATCAGAATGAATTTTTTTAGCTGCATTAATAACAGTAGTATTTTTTTTAATAATCCATGCTCTCGATTCTTTTGGACCAACAGTAAAAAATGTATGTAATTTTAATAAATTTAAACTTATATCTATAATATTACTCAAAATATTTTTTTTTTGATCTAAATAATTAATAGTTTTGTTTTTTAAACTATTTTTTAATAAATTTCCATCCTCTGGTTTTTTATCGTTAGATAATGATATAGGAATAGATATAATTTTTTCTTTTTTCAAGTAATCTTTTATTTTTTTATATATCTCATTACTTTTAAAAGAATTATCTATATTTGCAACATACATAATTGGTTTTAGAGTAAGAAATTTAAATTCTTTGGCATAGTTTTTTTCTTCTATACTCAAACTCATATTTCTTAAAGTACAAAATTTTTCTAAATATTGAATACATTTTTTTAAAAAAAATACTTTTTTCGTATCTTTAAAATTATTTTTTTTTTCTTGCTTTTTGATGTTTAGTATATTTTTTTCACAAAAGTTTAAATCTGATAGAGCTAATTCAGTATTTATTACTTCTATATCATAAATAGGATTTATTGAGTTATGCACATGAATAATATTTTTATTTTCAAAACAACGAACAACATGGATAATAGCATCAATTTCTTTTATATGGCTTAAAAATTGATTTCCTAATCCTTCTCCTTTCGATGCTCCTTTAACTAATCCCGCTATATCAACAAACTTTATATATGTATAAATTATTTTTTTTGAATTAGCTATTTTTGCAATTTTTAGTAATCGATTATCAATAACAGGAGAAATTCCTATATTTGGATGAATAGTACAAAAAGGATAATTTTCCGCCGGAATATTCGATTTAGTTAAAAGGTTAAATAACGTAGACTTACCTACATTAGGAAGACCAATGAGACCACATTTCACACTCATTTTTCCTCTAGTTAAATATTTATTTGAAAAATTTTTATTTTTTATTACTTTTTTAAAAAAAAATAAAAACATTATTTTTTTAATTTAGATTTCTATTGATGGAAAAACTATTCCAATTTTTTTTTAATTGATTTAAATTATAAATAATTGATTTTATCGATTCATAAATTTTATTTTTTTCTATATAAGTAAACTTTGACAATACGTATTCGACTATTTCTGATCTTTCTAAAGGTCTTCCTATACCAATAGCTATACGTTTAAAAATATTTCCTGAACCTATATTTTTAATTATATTTCTAAGACCATTATGCCCGTTATGTCCAATTCCATTCTTAAATCGAACATCACCTATTGATAAATCTAATTCATCATGAAAAATTAACATATCTTTAATTTTAATATTATATATACGCAAAGCAGAAAAAATTGAACTTCCGCAAATATTTATAAACGTATTTGGAATTAATAAATACATCTGGTTATATACGCCTATATAACCAATTTTTTTTTTAATTTTAATTTTATAGAATAGTAATTAGCTATCCACTGAATACATTGAGAACCAATATTATGTCTAGTACCATTATACTTAGATATTGGATTTCCAAGACCCACTAAAATTTTACAACTGTTCAAAACATTTCCTTAAAATTTAATTCAATACCAGAATATTTGGTTTTATTAAAATATATTTTTAATAGTATAGTAAAAATACTTTTAAAAATATTGTTTAAATATTTTTTAATAAAAAACGACGCTCTGCTTCTTCCCAATTTACAATATTCCAATACGATTTTATATATTCTATTCTTCTATTTTTATATTTTAAATAATAAGCATGTTCCCATATATCTAAACAAATTATAGGATTGCCAAAAAAACCATTAATTTTTTCTCCCATTAAGGGATTGTTTTGATTTATAGTAGTTACTATTTTTAGTTTTCCTAAACTATTTATTAACCATATCCATCCAGATCCAAAATGTTTTAATGCAGCTTCTTCAAACAAACTAACGAAATTTTCAAAAGAAGAAAATTGTTTTTTTATAGCCAATTTAAGATTTCCATTAAGTTTAGTACCTAATTTTAAATTTAGCCAAAATAAACTATGATTAATATGTCCTCCTAAGTTATTTTTTAAACTTTCTTTTTCTTCTATATCTATTGTTTGTAAATTTTTAATTAATTCACTTGCTGAATATGTTAAATAACAAGTATTTGCTAAAATTCTATTTACGTTATCTATATAAGTCTGATGGTGTCTAGTATGATGTATTTCCATTGTTTCTTTATCAATATAAGGCTCTAAACTATCGTATGAATATAATAATTTTGGTAATTTATAACTCATTTTTTTCACCATTAAAAATTAAAAAGAATAAATATTAAATTTTTTTTTTTTCGAAAATTATAACATATTTTATATATTACTTCTATTAAAAAATTTTTATTGATTTTTTCTTTAAAAATTGATCTTTTAAAAAAAATATTATTGATATAATATAAAAAAATGTTAATTTTAAAAATAAAAATCATAATTTTTCTTAATTTTTTTATGTTTATGTAAGAAAGATAAATTTATTAATAATGAGATAATCAAAATATGTTTGTAAATAAAGAATTAAATTCTCTTCATAATAGATTTCGCAGTTTTTATCCTGTCGTCATAGATTTAGAAACAGCAGGATTTAATCCTAAAAAAGATGCAATATTAGAAATTGCTATGGTTACTCTATCTATGAATACAGAGGGATGGCTTGAAAAAGAACAAACTATCCATTTTAACATTGAACCTTTTAAAGGTTCTAATATTCAATCAGAAGCTTTAGCTTTTAATAAAATTGATCCTTTTAACCCTTTAAGAGGTGCTGTAACTGAAAAAATAGCTCTAAAAACAATATTTAAAATAGTAAGAAAGGGAATAAAAACTAAAAATTGTTCAAGAGCAATTATTGTTGCTCACAATGCTAATTTTGATCATAACTTTTTGATGGCCGCATCAAAAAGAGCAAATTTTAAAAAAAATCCATTTCATCCATTTGCTACATTTGACACCGCTGCATTAAGCGGATTAGTTTTAGGACAAACTGTACTTGCCAAAGCGTGTAAAATAGCAGGAATAACTTTTGATAACAATCAAGCTCATTCTGCAGAATATGATACTATCCAAACAGCTAATTTATTTTGTGAATTAGTTAATAGATGGAAGCGTTTAGGAGGATGGCCTCCTATAAATACTGAAACTAACACCCCTATTATAAAATAATAATAATCTTTATAAATTAATAAATATATTTAAAAAAATTAAAGAATAATTTTTATTGCTTATCTGTATTATTAATTAATTTTTGAAGTTCACCACTTTCAAACATTTTTACGATAATGCTACAACCTCCTATTAGGGTTTCATTAATCCATAATTGAGGAAAGGTTGGCCAATTAGAAAACTCTGGTAAAGCACTTCTAATATCTGGATTTTCTAATACATCTACGTATAAAAATTTTTTCTTACATTTTAATAAAATTTCCGAAGCTTTAGAAGAAAATCCACAACTGGGTTTAGTAGGGGTTCCCTTCATATATAATACTATAGAATTCTCTTTTATTTGAGATTTAATTTTATTAATTGCATCCATAAGTTTTTTTTATTTATTATATAAGTGATTTTACTTAATAAGTATTCTATCATTAATAAAATTTTTAAAATAGTATTTTATAAAAATAAAATTTTTAAAATTTTTTTTAAAAATGTTTCGACTTTTAAAGTAAAATCAAGTAGTATATCTCACTTGCAAGTATGGGGGCTGATTTATGGATTTGACAAAATTATTGAAAACTGAAGAGCATGTCGAGGGTTGGTTTGCCTCGTTAAAAAACCAAAAAAAATAGTTGCAAAAAAAGAAAATTACGCTTTAGCAGCTTAATAAACTGTTTTAAAGCCTTTCTTTCAAAATTTTTTTCTCTTTATATTTTGATAAATAGAAAGATAATTCCAAAAGAGATTACATAAAAAGTTTTGCTTAATACTTTTATGTATAACTTAATTAAGCAAAATTTTAATTTTGTGTCTATTCAAAATTAAAAATTATTTTATAAATAGAATAAACATGTAGTTTCTGATGTCGTAAAAATTTTGGACGCGGGTTCGAATCCCGCCAGCTCCAAAGAAATCATTAAAAAATACTTTTTTTTTTATTAAATAAAAAAAAGAATCAAAATACTCTTTTTAAACATTAAAAATAATACTTTATTAGTTAAATAACGTTATACAAAAAAATTAATTTATTGTTAATAACATTAAAAATGTTAATACAAATAAAAATTAAAAAAAAATATTTATTTTAAAGAAAAATATTGTTTATTATAAACATATTTAATGTATTATCTGATTTCTTTAAATTTTTACCTTAAAAAGTTTTTTATTAGATATATCTCAAATTTTTTATAGGAAAAATTATTTTAAAAAAACGGTCAACTAAAAATAAAAAATGAAAAATTTAAATAAAAATGAATTGAATATTCAGAATATTAATAATATTTTAAAAAAAAATAAAAAAATAAAACAAGAAATTATTAATAATTTTAAGAAAAAGATACTAGAAATTCAAAAAAAAAATATAGATATTCAATTACGCGAACAAGCTAAAATAGAAAATTTTAAAAAAAATTCTGAAAAAGAAATAAATACTATTCGATCAGATATAAAAAAAGAATTTTCTCTTAAATTACTAACAGTTGTAGATAGTGCAGAAGAAATATTAAATGATTTAAATTTATTAAATGATAAAAATATTACTGAAGGGATTTTAATAACTTTAAAATCTTTTTTGAAAACAATAAATAACTTTGGAATTAAAGAAGAAGGAAAAATTAATCAAAAATTTAATTCTAAATTTCATATAAAAATATCCGAAAAAAAAAATAAATCAACTGAAATTGGTATTATAACTTCTATTATTAAAAAAGGTTATACCTTAGACGGAAAAAAATTAAGAAAAGCTTTAGTCGAAATTTCAAAAAATTAATAAAAAATTTTTTTATAATTTAATACAATGTTTTTTTTGAATACTTGAATGGGAGAATAGACCAATCAATAGGTTTTTCTCCTTTAGAAAGTAGAATTCTATTGGTTTTTGAAAAATGTTTACAACCTATGAATCCTCTATTTACTGAAAATGGAGAGGGATGGGATGTTTGTAGTACATAATGTTTTTGAAGGTTAATTTGAGAAATTTTTTTTTGAGCATATAGTCCCCAAAGTAAAAAAACCACTCCTAATTTATGCTTACTAATAATAGAAATTACTAAATCAGTAAATTTTTCCCATCCTATTCCTTTATGAGAACCTGGTTTATTCTCTTCTACTGTTAAAATTGTATTTAATAATAAAACCCCTTGATTAGCCCAATTTTCTAAAGAACCATTATTTTTTGCAATTAAAACGTCTTTTAAATCACAAGATAATTCTCTAAATATATTTTTTAAAGAAGGAGGAATTTTATTTCCACAAGAAACAGAAAAGGCAAGTCCATCTGCTTGATTTTTATTATGATACGGATCTTGTCCTAAAATAACCACTTTTAAATTTTTAAAAGATGTTAAAAATAAAGATCTAAATACTTTTTTTTGTTCGGGAAAAATATTTTTTATTTCTCTTTCTTGAGAAATAAATTTCATTAATTTTATGAAGTATTTTTTTTTTTTTCTTGATGTAAAAAGTATTTCCAACTAAATTTTTTATTTTCTTTCATTATCTTTCCTAACATATAATTAATAATTATAAATTATCTATTTCATACTAAAAAAAAATCTTTGTCTATCAAAAATTATAATTTTTTTATTAATAAATAAAAATTTCATTAATAAAATAAATTTTTAATAAGTTAAATTAGTAATTTTTAATTAATCATTTTAAACAACTTTTAATTTACATATATAAAATATGTTATAAACTATTAAAAAATATTTAATAATTTTTATATTAAATTAGGAGAAATGAATGGTTTTAGTAAGCTTGCCAGCACCGAATTTTATTGCTCCAGCAATTTTAAAAAATGATGAAATAATTGAAAATTTTAATTTTCAGAATTATGTTTCCGGAAAAATAACAGTTTTATTTTTCTGGCCTATGGACTTTACTTTCGTATGTCCCTCTGAAATCATTGCATTTAATAATCTTTATGACTCTTTTAAAGAAAGAAAAGTAGAATTAGTCGGTGTATCTATAGACTCTGTTTTTGTTCATAATGCATGGAGAAAAACTCCAATTAATGAAGGTGGAATCGGAAACATAAAATTTATTATGGTTTCAGATGTTAAGCAAGAAATACAAAAATCTTATGGAATAGTACATCCTACTCTTGGAGTAGCATTAAGAGCATCTTTTTTAATCGATAAAAAATTTTGTGTACGTCATCAAGTAGTAAATGATCTACCTTTAGGTAGAAATATAAAAGATATGATTAGAACTATAGATGCTTTACAATTTCATGAAAAAAATGGAGAAGTATGTCCAGCTAATTGGAAACAGGGAAAACCTGCTATGACTCCATCTCCTGACGGTGTTCGAAATTACTTTAGAGATCATTTAAAAGATTTGTAATTTAAATAAATAACAAAAATTATTATTTAAAATAAAAGTTAAAAAAAATTATTAGTCTCTTATTCATTCAGAATACACTATTTTTCTAAAAATCTTTAAAAAGTGTATTCTGAAATTTATTAAAAAAATTTTTAAAAAAGTATTATTTTATTAAATAAAATTGTCATCATCTTCATAATAATTTTCTTCATAACCAATATCTTTACAATTACTATTATCATTATCTAAAAATTTTTTTTCATTATTTTCATAATTTTCGTTTATATTATAATAATCTTGATTCTTTTCTTCATCATTACTATTAATATAATTATTAGACATATCTGGATCTAATACTGATTCTGAAGAATTAATATCATTCATTGATTCATCTTTTATTGATTCATGTTTAAATAAGTTAGTTAAAACGTTTCCTATTACGATTCCACTAGCTACACCAACTGCTGTTTGAACAGCATTTGAAAGAAAACTATTTGTACTTGTATTTTTTTTAGATTCAGAAAAATTTTTTTCCTCTTGTTCCATAGTAGAAAATTTTTCTTTTTTATCTACAGTATCTGATGAAAAATTTTTGTTTTTTTTCTTAAGATCATCTTTTTTATCTTTTAAAAAATCAAAACAACCAAATAAAAAACTTTTAGCTTTATACTTATTTTCTTTTTCTTGTTCTTGAATTTTATAATTTAACGATTGAATTTCTTGATTCATCTTTTTAATAGCTAATTCTTGTATTAACACTACTTGAGTTAAGTAATAAGCAGAATTTGGTTGTTTTTCCAACATATTTTTTATTAACTTTTCAGCAAATAAATCTTTTTGACTAGATTGACTTTCTACTTTTTTTATTTTTTTGAATAAATTTTCAATTAATATTTTTTCTTCTTTTTGCATAAAATTAGTTCTCTATTTAATATTCCTAAAGTAAATACAACTAAAATTAAAAAACTAATAAACAGTATCACATATACTTATAATGTTAATTATTTTTAATAAAAATTTTTTTTAAAAGTTTTTTTTTATAAAAATAAAAAATATTAATCCTTAATATTTAACTAATAACTATTAACTTTTATAAAAAGAATAGTTTTCTTTAGATTCACCGAACAATTGCATTATGGTATAATTTTATACTTTCAAAACAAGGAATAAAATATAAAGAGAAAAAAAATTTATGAAAGACCTTGCTAAAGTAATTAAACAGGTCGATATTGAACAAGAACTTAAAAAATCATATTTAGATTATGCAATGTCAGTAATAATCGGAAGAGCTTTACCTGATGTTCGAGATGGATTAAAACCAGTTCATAGAAGAATACTATTTGCTATGAAAGTTTTAAATAACGACTGGAATAAAGGTTATAAAAAATCAGCTAGAGTTGTTGGAGATGTAATAGGAAAATATCATCCTCATGGAGATTCCTCGGTTTATGATGCTCTAGTCCGCATGGCTCAACCATTTTCTTTAAGATATATGTTAGTCGATGGACAGGGAAATTTTGGTTCTATTGATGGTGATACTGCAGCAGCCATGCGATATACAGAAGTTAGAATGTCTAAAATTGCTCATGAACTTTTAAGTGACCTAGATCAGAATACCGTGAAATTTATTCCTAATTATGATGGAACAGAAATTGTTCCGGAAATTTTACCAACTAAAATTCCAAATTTATTAATTAATGGAACTTCTGGAATTGCTGTAGGAATGGCTACTAATATCCCTCCCCATAATTTAAAAGAAGTTATTAATGGATGTTTAGCTTATCTTGAAAACAATAAAATTAATGTAAATACTTTAATGCAGCATATACCTGGTCCTGATTTTCCTACAGCAGGTATTATAAATGGTTGCTCTGGAATAAAAGAGGCTTATGCTACCGGAAAGGGAAAAATATTCATTCGCGCTCAAAGTAAAATTGAAGTTAATGAAAAATTGAAAAAAAAATCCATTATTATTTATGAATTACCTTATCAAGTTAATAAAGCAAAATTAATTGAAAAAATATCAGAGCTAGTAAAGGAAAAAAAAGTAGAAGGAATTATTGCTTTAAGAGATGAATCTGATAAAGATGGAATGAGAATCGTTATTGAAACTAAAAAAGATGCAATAATAGAAATTATTCTAAATCAATTATATATTTTAACATCTTTGCAAATTTCTTTTGGAATTAATATGGTTGCATTATGCAATGGACAACCAAAAACTATGAATTTAAAAGAAATTTTAAAACAATTTATTTTACATAGAAAAAAAATAGTTACAAAAAAATGTTTATTTAAATTAAAAAAATATCGGAAAAGAACTCATATTTTAGAAGGATTAAATTTAGCTTTAATAAATATAAATGAAATTATTAAGTTAATCAAAAGTGTTAAAACACCTATGGAAGCAAAAAAATTATTAATTTCAAAGGAGTTCTTATTATCTAACAAAAATAATCTTCATGAAGAATCAAAAAAATGTTTGAAATTAACAAAAAAAAATTTTGAAATCAAAGATACGAAAACTTTTTTTACTGAAAAACAAATTCAAGCAGTATTAGAACTTCGTTTGCAGAAATTAACTTCTTTAGAACAAAAAAAAATTTTTGAAGAACACTGTGATTTAACAAAAAAAATAAAAGCAATAAATCTTATTTTAGAAAAACCGGAGAAACTAACCAGTATAATAAAAAAAGAGTTAATTAATATTCAACAATCTTTCAATGATAAAAGAAAAACAATTATTCATAAAAATCATAAAAATATAAATATTGAAGATATTATCACTCAAGAAAAGGTAATTGTTACTCTTTCACATTCAGGATATGTAAAATATCAACCTATTTCTGACTATGAAGCTCAAAAAAGAGGTGGAAAAGGAAAATTAGCAGCTCGCATTAAAGAAGAAGATTTTATTGAAATTTTATTAGTAGCAAATACACACGATACAATTTTATGTTTTTCTAGTACGGGCATACTATACTGGCTAAAAGTATATCAACTTCCTGAAACTAGCAGACATGCTCGTGGAAGACCTATAATAAATATTTTACCATTAAGTTCAAAAGAGAGAATAACTGCTATTCTACCAGTTTCTAACTATAAAGATAACATTAATGTTTTCATGGCTACTCTTAAAGGAACTGTAAAAAAAACTTCTTTGAAAGAATTTAGTAAACCTAGAAACTCAGGAATTATTGCTGTAAACTTAAAAAAAGAAGACGAACTTATAGGAGCAGCTTTAACAAATGGAAAAGATAACATCATGTTATTTACTGCTTCTGGGAAAATTGTTCATTTTTCTGAACAATTTGTCCGAAAAATGGGACGAACAGCTTCAGGTGTAAAAGGAATTAAAATTAAAAATCAAGATCATATTGTCTCTTTAATTGTTCCTAAAGGAAAGGGAAACATTCTTATGGTAACTAAAAATGGATACGGGAAAAGAACTAAAATTGCTGATTTTCCAATAAAATCAAGATCTACAAAAGGCATTATAGCTATAAAAATTACAAAAAAAAATGGAGCAATGATTGCCGCGATTCAGGTTTCTGAAAATGATCAAATTATGATGATTACCAATGCAGGAACGCTTGTAAGAACTAGAGTTTCAGAAATTAGTAATCTAAAAAGAAACACTCAAGGAGTTATTTTAATTCGAACAAACAAAAAAGAAAAAGTAGTCGCTTTACAAAGAATTGACGAATCATTTTACAAAATCTAATAAATAAAAAATTTATCTATAAGTAGCATTACAAATTTATTACTATTCATATGGTAATGCTACTTTTTTTATTTATATTGATAAGAATTAATATTTTTTAATTAAAAAATACTTTTTTTTATATTACCAAATCAAAAAAAACTTTAATATTTTAAAAAAAATATTTCATATTATCAGAAAAATTATATAAATTATTATTAATAATAGGCATATTTAATATGAATTCGAATCTATTAGTAACTAAAAGAAATGGAAGAAAAGAAGTTCTTAACTTAGATAAGATTCACAAAGTATTGAATTGGGCTTCAAATAAGCTTCATAACATTTCAATTTCTCAGGTAGAATTACGTTCTAGAATACAATTCTATAATGGAATTAAAACAATTCATATTCACGAAACAATTATTAAAGCAGCTGCTGATTTAATTTCTAAAGAAGTACCTGATTACCAATATATGGCTGCTAGATTATCTATTTTTCATCTTCGAAAAAAAGCATATGGAAAATTTACTCCTCCTAAATTATATGAACATGTTAAAAATAATGTTTTACTGAAGAAATATGATGAGAAACTATTAAATGAATTTTCAAAAAAAGAATTTCATATTATGAATACATTTATTGACCATAATAGAGATATGAATTTCTCATATGCTGCTGTAAAACAACTAGAAGGAAAATATTTAGTTCAAAACCGAGTTACAGGAAAAATATACGAAAGCCCTCAATTTTTATATATACTTATTTCTGCTTGTTTATTTTCAAAATATTCTCAAAAAAATAGATTATTTTATATTAAAAAATTTTATGATGCTATCTCTACTTTTAGAATCTCTTTACCAACTCCTATCATGGCTGGAGTAAGAACTCCTACTAGACAATTTAGTTCATGTGTTTTAATTGAATGCGCTGATAACTTGGATTCTATTAATGCTACTGCAAGTTCAATTGTAAAGTATGTGTCTCAAAGAGCAGGAATAGGAATTAATGTAGGACAAATTCGTGCAGTTGGAAGTCCTATTAGAGGAGGTGAAGCATTCCATACCGGTTGTATACCTTTTTATAAATATTTCCAAACAGCTGTTAAATCTTGCTCTCAAGGTGGGGTAAGAGGAGGTGCTGCAACTTTATTTTATCCTATCTGGCATTTAGAAGTAGAAAACTTATTAGTTTTAAAAAATAATAGAGGAATAGAAGATAATCGAGTACGACATGTAGATTATGCTATACAAATTAATAAATTATTATATCAAAGAATGTTATCTAGAAAAAAAATTAGTTTATTTAGTCCATCGGATGTTCCTTTGTTATATGATTATTTTTTTTCTGATCAAAAAAAATTTGAAGAACTATATGTAAAATATGAAAAAGATAAAAAAATTAAAAAAAAAGAAATTAAATCAATAGATTTATTTTCTCTATTAATGCAAGAAAGAACTTCTACAGGAAGAATATATATACAAAATGTAGATCATTGTAATACTCATAGTTCTTTTAATCCAAAAGTAGCTCCTATTAGACAATCTAACTTATGCTTAGAAATAACTTTACCTACTAAACCATTATCAAATATTTTAGATGAAAATGGAGAAATAGCATTATGTACATTATCGGCGTTAAATTTAGGAAAAATAAAAAATATTAAAGAATTAGAAGAGTTATCTAATTTAATTGTTCGAGCTCTTGACGCCTTATTAGACTATCAAGAATATCCGATAGTAAGTGCTAAAATTGGAGCATTAGGAAGAAGAGCAATTGGAGTAGGAGTAACTAACTTCGCTTATTATCTTGCAAAAAATAATGTTAAATATTCTGATGGAAGCGCTAATAAATTAACCCATCAAACGTTTGAAGCTTTTCAATATTATTTATTAAATGCATCTTGTAATTTAGCAAAAGAAAAGGGAACTTGTTCATTATACAAGCAAACAAAATATTCATTAGGAATACTTCCAATTGACACTTATAAAAGAGAAATCGATATAGTATGTAATGAACCTTTACTATTAAATTGGGATTTCTTAAGAAAAAAAATATCTAAATATGGATTAAGAAACTCTACATTATCTGCCATTATGCCTTCAGAAACATCTTCTCAAATATCAAATGCAACGAATGGAATCGAACCTCCTAGAGGATTTATTAGCATTAAAGCATCCAAAGATGGTATGTTAAAACAAGTTGTTCCAGAATACAAAAAGCTAAAATCAAAATACGAATTATTATGGGATATACCTGATAATATCGGATATCTTACATTAGTTGGAATTATGCAAAAATTTATAGATCAATCTATTTCCACTAATACTAATTATGATCCTGGAAAATTTCCAGATGGAAAAATTCCTATGAAATTATTACTAAAAGATTTACTAACTGCTTATAAGTTAGGAATAAAAACTTTGTATTATCAAAATACAAGAGAAGGAAATATAAATAAAACAAACAGCTTTAGTTATCGCATGCAACAAGAAAGTTGTGAAAGCGGAGCATGTAATTTATAAGAACGTTATTCTTAATATAAATTAATTATTTTATGGGATTTCTATATGACTTATACAACTTTTTCAAAAAAAAAAAATGATCCTTTGCAAGAACCAATGTTTTTCGGACAATCAGTTAATATTTCTAGATATGACCAACAAAAATATATAATTTTTGAAAAATTAATAGAAAAACAGCTTTCTTTTTTTTGGAGGCCAGAAGAAATAGATTTATCTAAAGATCGAATAGATTTTTATAATTTACCAAAACATGAAAAACATATTTTTTTAAGCAATTTAAAATATCAAACTTTATTAGATTCAATTCAAGGAAGAAGCCCTAACATAGCTTTTTTACCCGTTGTTTCAATACCTGAATTAGAAACATGGATCGAAACTTGGTCCTTTTCTGAAACGATACATTCTCGATCTTATACTCATATAATTAGAAATATAACAAATAATCCTTCATTAATATTTGAAGATATTATAAGTAATCAATCAATATCTAATAGAGCTAAAGATATTTCTTTTTATTACGATGACTTCATCCAATATACAAGCTACTGGCATTTATTAGGAGAAGGTATTCAAAATATTAATAATCAAAAAAAGATTATTAATCTAAACCATCTAAAAAAGAAACTATATTTATGTTTAATGAGTGTAAATGCTTTAGAAGCTGTTAGATTTTATGTTAGTTTTGCATGCTCGTTTGCCTTTGCCGAAAGAGAAATTATGGAAGGAAACGCAAAGATTATTCGATTAATAGCTAGAGATGAAGCATTACATCTAACTAGTACTCAACATATAATTAATATTTTACAAAATAAAAAAAATAATGAAAATATGGCAGATATAACTAATGAATGTAAAGGTGAATGTTATAAAATTTTTTTAAAAGCTGCTGAACAAGAAAAACAGTGGGCTAATTATTTATTTTCAGACGGTTCTATGTTAGGATTAAATAAAGAAATTTTATGCCAATACATTGAGTATATTACAAATATTAGAATGCAAGCTGTAGGATTACCACAACCTTTTGAAAAAAAATCAAACCCTATACCGTGGATTAATCAATGGCTATCTTCCGATAATGTACAAATGGCTCCTCAAGAGGTAGAAGTTAGTTCTTATTTAGTTGGACAAATAAATTCGGAGTTACTAGATAATGATCTTGATTCTTTTGAATTATAAAACAAATGCTTAATAGTCATATAATATTAATTAATAAAAATAAAAAAATTTTTGTTAAAAAAAGAAAAATTTTTTTGTTAAAAATATTACTTGCTAATGATATTAAAACCGAATATCAATGCAAAAAAGGATACTGCGGAATATGCCGTATTTTTCTTAAAAAAGGAAAAATTTTATATAAAAATTTTATTCCATTAGCTTTTTTAAAACCAGGGGAAATCTTACCTTGTTGTTGTATTATTGATACAAATATAGAAATTAAAATTTAAAATTTTTACTTTAAAAAAATATATTTATATTTATATTTATTTTTATTTTTTTTTATTTTTCGACTGTATAACAGTTGCTGCTATTGTATAGACAATATCATCAACCGATGATCCTCTAGATAAATCATTAACTGGTTTTCTTATTCCTTGTAAAATAGGTCCTATACAAATAGAATGAGTAGAATTTTGAACAGCTTTATAGGCTATATTACCACTGTTTAAATCTGGAAAAATAAAAACTGTTGCTTTTCCTTTTAAAGAAGATTCAGGAAATTTCAATTTTGAAATTTTAGGTTCTATTGCTGCATCATATTGAATAGGACCTTCTACCAGAATATCTGGTCTTTTTTTATTCAAAATCTTTTTTGCTAGTATTATTTTTTCAATAAGAATATTTTCCCCTCCTGATAAACCTGTAGAATATGAAAGCATCGCTATTTTTGGATCTATACCGAAAATTTTAGCAGAATCAAATGATTGTATAGCAATCTCTGATAATTGATCAGAAGTAGGATTAGGATTAATAGCGCAATCAGAATAAATTAAAGTATTTTCTTTTAATAACATAAAAAATATAGAAGAAATAAGTTTATATTTACTAGATATTTTAACAATTCGCAGTGCCGTACGAATTACTTCAGCAGTAGTATTTGTAGCTCCTGCAACTACACCATCTACTACATCGTTTAATAATAAAAGCATTGCCAAAACAATATTTTTTTTAATATCTTCTTTAACATTTTTTACATCTATTCTTTTTTTCTTATATATTTCGATTAAATCTGCTTCATATTTTCTTTTAATAGTCTCTGGATCTATAATTTGAATATTTTTATTTAAATAAATTTTATTGCTTAAAGCAATTTTTTTAATTTCATTTATATTTCCTAATAAAATACAATTAGCTATTTTTAGATTATTACATATAATAGCTGATTTTATAATCCTAGGATCATTTCCTTCAGGAAGAAGAATTGTTTTTCCTAATGAAATAGCAGTTTTTTTTAAATGATATTTGAAAAATTCAGATGAAACTATATAAGAACTATTTTTTTTTTGTTCTAATACTTTCTTTATCCATTTCTTACTAAAAAATAATTTTGTATAATTTTTTATTTTTTCGATTCTTATAAAATCTTTCGGATCACACTTAAAATTAAAATTTTTTAATAAAATTAAAACTTCATAACTATCAAGATAAGTAAAAAATATTGGAATATTCATCTCTAAAAAACTTAAATATAAAGAATATTTTTTTATATTCCCAGATGTTACTAATATAGAAAAATTAATATTTTTTTTATTTAAAGAAATTATATAAAACTTAAAAATATTTAATAAACTATTTTCAATAATAATTAATGAATTTGAAATATTTTCTTTTTCAAGATGATTAAAATTATTTTTTAAAATTTTGATTTTATTTATCAAAATATTGTTTGTCTTATTTTTTTTACAAATTATAAAAGCATTTATATATCTAATAATATTTAATATTGGAGTTTCTAACAACGTCATATTCCAAGGAATAGAAACTATATTATCAAAACATTTTATTTTTTTTGGAAAATAGTTTTTTAAAAAAATTCTTTTTTGATAAAAAAAATCAAATTTTTTAATATTTTTCTCAATTTTTAAAAAAGAAGGCTCATTTTTTTTATTTAAAACAACACCTTTAACATTTTTATAAAGATAACTATCTAAATTTTCTTTTTTTAATTTACTTAAATAATTTACATTTTTAAATGCTGCTACTAGCACAATATTTGCATTTAAAATTTTAGCTATCTTAAAATTTAATTCATTCGATATATAACTGTTTTTTATATTGATTCCTTCAATTAAAGTAATTTTTGCATTATCTTTATAATTTTTATATTTATCTATAATCTTTTCAATTAAATTAGAAAAAAAATTTTTTTCATATCTTATATTATTTATTTTTTGAAAAATAGGTTCTATAATAGAAATAGAATGGTTATTTCTAATAAGTTGAGAACTATGATCTATTTTTTTTTTATTATTACTATTAACAATAGGCTTAAAAAAATTAATAACAGAGTAGTTATTTTGAAGTGCAGAAATAATTCCCAAACTAACAGTGGTTAAACCTACATTTTCTTCAATGGGAATTAACATGATTGCTTTTGACATAAAAACCTCTTAACCTTATTACATATTTATAGTTTTAATTAATTAAACGAATTGTTTCCTTTGCAATTTCTAACTCCTCATCTGTTGAAATTACTAAAATAGGTATACTTTTTTTTGAACTGATACGGAAATTACTTTTAAAACCATTTTTATTATTAAATTTTTCACATAATTCAAATCCTAAATTTGATAGCTGTAAAACTGTTAATTTTCTTACTAAAATAGAATTTTCCCCTATTCCACCAGTAAAAACTAACGCATCTATTTCTTTTGCTATTAAAAAAAAGTAAGAAGAAATATATTTCACTAATTTATAAGAAAAAATATCTACTGTGCGTTTTGCTTTTTTATCGAAAAAATATTTTTTTTCAGAAAATCGAAAATCACTGGTTACTTCGCTTAAACCTAAAATTCCAGATTTTCTAGTTAATAAATCTTTAATTTCTTTTATTTTCATATTTACTTTTTCATACAAATAAAAAATGATAGATGGATCAATATCTCCACTTCGTGTACCCATAACCAATCCTTCCGATGGAGTTAAACCCATGGAAGTATCAATACAAATACCATTTTTTATAACCGATACTGAAGCACCATTTCCTAGATGACAAGAAATAATATTTATAGATTTTATATCTTTATTTATTATTTCAGCTGATTTTTTCATTATATATGAATGGCTAATTCCATGTGCTCCATATCTTCGAATGCCGTATTTTTTATAAAAAATGTATGGAATTCCATATAAATATGCTGTTTCTGGCAACTTTTGATAAAAAGAAGTATCAAATACAGCTACATTTTTTTTTCTAAGAGATGGAAATATTTTAATCAGTGTCGTAATACCTAATAAGTTTACAGGATTATGTAAAGGAGCAAAACAAGAAGATCTTTTAATAATATTTATTATTGACAAATCTATTACAACTGAATTTTTTATTTCTTTTCCACCATGTACTACTCGATGACCTATAGCAATAATATTATTAAAAATATTCATTTTCTTTTTAAGTACATCATTAACAATAAATTCAAGAGCTTCTTGATGAGTTGTATAAGATTTTAAATAAAAATTTTTAATAGAAATATTTTTCGTATTCCAAGAAATGTTTGTATTTTTTAAATACAAACATTCTACAATTCCTGTTAAAAATTTTTTATAATTTTTAGAATTAATTAATAAAAATTTTAATGAAGAACTTCCTGAATTAATAATAAGTACTAATTTTTTATGCATATAATAAATACCTAACCTATAAAAAATGTTCTATTAAAAAAAATTATATTAATAAAAAAAATATGTTTATTTACATTTATAAAAAAATTAATAATAATCTATTTATTAACTATAAAAAAATTATATTTAATATGATTATTCAAATCATTTAAATTTAAACTAAATAAGTTTTTTTATTAGATTTATTTTTAATGAAAAGTTGTTCTTTTTTGCTCTATAGAATGTATCTGAACTTTTATAATTTCACTAATAGGATCTTCAGGGCAATGTTCAACAAAATAAGATAAATCACTTAAAGCAACTTTTCCACACTCTAATTGAGCATAAATTAAACCTCTATCCCTAATTTCGTAAGGATCATCAGGATTTAATTGAATTAATAAATTACTTACATTTAAAGCTAATTCCATTTTTTTTTCTTCCATTAATGCAGCTTTTAATGTATTTAATATTTTTCTGATTACTGTTAACGATTTAGCTTGATTTAAATCATTTTTATATAATATAGCTGTTGGACTAATATTTCCCTTTAACCAAACTTCTAATATATGTTCATCTAAAGTCTCTCCATTAAATGGATTAATGAACCATGGTTTTTTGTTTTTTAAATCAGATCTTAAAATAAGCTGAGTTGGAAAAATAACAGGAGTTAGTAGCAACTCTAACTCTTTTGCCATATAAAGTAAAATTATTCCTAATGAAACAGCCGTTCCTTGACGTGTTTGTAATACTTTATCAATCCATAAAACATCAGATAATTTATATTTTTTTTTTGCCCCTCCAAACCCCCATTTAAGATAAAATATTTTTAGCATTTTTTTTAATTTATCAATATTGTTTTTCTCATTTCTAATATAGAATTTTACTTCTTCTATCCGAGACTTTAATTCTTTTATTACTTGCTCGGTAGGAAAGTTTTTTCTGATTAACTGAAAAGCAACTACCATAGATTCAAAAATTGATTGTTTAGAAAAATCAATATTAGAAAAAATTTTCATATTACTCTCAATAATATTTATTTAAATTAATATTTTTAAAATACAGAATACGTTTTTATTTATAATTTTTTTTAATTATTAGTTAAACTAAATAAATTCAATATTTACCAAATATTTTGTTAGTTATTTAATTTTTATAAAAAAAATATCATACTGAATTTTAAAAAAGAATTAAACTTCTTATATTTGTTCTAAAAGTTTACTTTTTCTGTCCTATTGTAACACGATAAAACCCTTGATAATCTTTATAACTATGAACATTTTTAAAATTATTAAAATTCATGAGTTTATTTACAATTTTTTTTTGAGTAGAACCATGCTCTATTAATAACCAACCTTTGTTTAATAAATACTTTTGAGAATGTTGTATAATATTTTTAATATCAAAATATCCTTCATCAGGAGATACTAAAGCTGAATAAGGTTCAAAAAAAATATCAGGCTCTAATTTTTGAAAATCTGTAATATTAATATAAGGTGGATTGCTAACTATAATATTAAAAGCCATTTTATTTAACGAAGAAAACCAATTGCTTAATTTAAAAAATATATTTTTTATTAATAATTTTTTTGCATTTATCCGAGCGATTTTTATCGCTTGATAGCTATTATCTACTCCTGTTATATAAGATTTTGGTAATATCTTTGCTAAAGATAAAGCAATTGCCCCAGATCCTGTTCCCAAATCTAATATATGATATTTGTAATTTTTATTACACATAGAATCAATAATTTCAATTAAAATTTCAGTTTCAGGCCTAGGAATAAAAGTAACAGGGGAAACAATAAAGGGTAATGACCAGAATTCTTTTTTTTTTATTAAGTATGCTATTGGTTCACATAAAATACGTCGATTTAACAAAGTATTTATTTTTTTTTTTCTTTATCTTTAATTTTTTTTTCCTGGAAATTCATAAGCCAAGTAAAAGATTTTTTTATTCCGTAAGATAATATTAATAAAGCATCTAATCTAGAACTATTACTATTTATTAATTTCTTTTCTGCTAAATTTAACCAATTTTTAATTTTCATTTTTTTTCTTTTAATGAAGAAGAAAAAATATCTACTTGATATTTTTCTAACATAGGATTAATCAAAATATCTAACTTTCCATCTAATATCTCATTTAAACGATATACCGTTAAGTTAATGCGATGTTCTGTTACTCTATTTTGAGGAAAATTATACGTTCTTTTTCTATCAGATCGTTCTCCACTACCTAATAAATTTTTTCTCATAGAAGCATTTTTAGCATTTTTTTTAGCTAGTTCAGCAGCATGAATACGAGCTGATAATATTGATAATGCTTTTGCTTTATTTTTATGTTGAGATCTTTCATCTTGACATTCTACAACATGTCCAGTAGGAACATGAGTTATACGTATTGCAGAATCCGTAGTATTTACATGTTGTCCTCCTGCTCCTGAAGAACGAAAAGTATCTATTTTTAAATCTGATGAATTAATTTTAAACTCTTCTGATTCAGGTAAAACTGGCATAATAGCAACTGTACATGTGGAAGTATGAATTCTTCCTTGTGATTCTGTTTCTGGTACTCTTTGAACACGATGTCCTCCAGATTCAAATTTTAATTTTTTACATACTTCTTTACCTGTTATTTTAACAATAATTTCTTTAAATCCTCCCTTTTCACTTTCATTCATGTTATAAATATCAATTTTCCAACGATTTATTTCAGAATATCTACTATACATTCTAAATAAATCTCCAGCAAATATTGCTGCTTCATCTCCTCCGGTGGCAGACCTTATCTCAATAAAACAACTTTTTCCTTCGTAAGGATCATTAGGTAATAATAAAATTTTTATTTTTTTTTCTATAGAATGTTTATAGAATTTTAGTTTCTTTATTTCTTCTTCTGCCATTTTTCCTATCTCTATATCTCCTAACAATTTTTTTGTTGCCTTGATATCCTTTTTATACTTTTTCCAATTAATAAAATACTGAACTATTTTAGAAATTTTTAAATATTCTTTTGATAAGTCTCGTAACTTTTTTTTATTAGAAACTTGATTTATATTTGATAAAGTAAGTTCTATTTTTTTATATCTTGCATATAAAATTTCTAATTTAGAGATCATAGAAGGTTTCATAAATCACCATTTATTTTTAATCGATATCATTTTTAGAATTAAATTTTAAAAAAATTTATAGTTATTTTATTATAAACATTATACATGCGAATAATAAAATATTTTAAAATTTTTTTTTTAGTATATAATACTAACTATATTATTTATTTAAAATAAAATTTATATAATTTTTTTTAAAAAAATAAATATTTAGAAATAATTTTTTTTAAAAAATATTTTTTTTATAAAAAAATAATTTAACTTCTTTCTTTAAAAGTAACTTACACTTTACCATCTAAATATCTATTATTTTAAATAATTTTTATAAGAGAAATTATATGCATGATATAAAATTATTTTCTGGAAATTCCGTTCCAGAATTAGCTCAAAGTATTGCTGAAAGATTATTTTTACATTTAAGTAATGCTACAGTAGAAAGATTTAGTGACGGGGAAATTAGTGTTCAAATTAATGAAAATGTAAGAGGAGGAGATATATTTATAATTCAATCTACTTGTTTTCCAACGAATGATAATTTAATGGAATTAGTTGTAATAGTAGATGCTTTAAGGCGTGCTTCAGCAGGAAGAATTACTTCTGTTATTCCTTACTTTGGATATGCTAGACAGGATAGAAGAGTTCGTTCTGCCCGTGTTCCAATTACTGCTAAAATAGTAGCAGATTTTTTATCTATAGTCGGAGTAGATCGTGTATTAACTGTTGATCTTCATGCTGAACAAATTCAAGGATTTTTTGATATTCCCGTAGATAATGTTTTCGGTAGTTTAATCTTATTAGAAGATATGTTGAAAAAAAAATTTAAGAATCCTATTGTTGTTTCCCCTGATATAGGAGGAGTAATTAGAGCAAGAGCAATAGCAAAATTATTACACGATACTGATATGGCTATAATCGATAAAAGAAGACCTAATACTAACGTTTCTCAAGTAATGCACATTATAGGAGATGTAGAAAAAAGAGATTGTGTGTTAGTAGATGATATCATCGATACTGCTGGAACATTATGTAAAGCTGCTGAAGCATTAAAAGATAGAGGAGCTAGAAAAGTTTTTGCTTATGCTACTCATCCTATTTTTTCAGGAGATGCTGAAAAAAATTTAAAAAATTCTGTTATAGATGAAGTAATTGTATGTGATACAATTCCACTATCAAATTCTATTCGATCTCTTTCAAATATACGTACATTAACTTTATCAGGAATGTTAGCAGAAGCTATTAGAAGAATTAGCAATGAAGAATCTATTTCTGCTATGTTTGAACATTAAAAATGTTTCCTTATTTAAATTTTTTGTATATTTATATTCAAAATTTTTATAACTTCAGATACTGTTATAAACGAACCAAATACTAATATTAAATCTTTTTTAGATGCTAAATAATATGCTTTTTTCCAAGAATCGTAAGTAGTATCAAAAATTTCATAATCTTGAATGGATAGGATACTATTTATACACGTTTTAAATGTTTCTTTATTTTGATTTAATAAAGAAAAATTCCACTTATTAACTATTCCTAAAAAATTTGAAATAATTCCGATTATATCTTTTTTTTCTAAAATTCCGACTACAGCATATATTTTTGAATATTTTTTTAAAGATTTTCTTATTTTTTTAGATAAACATAAAGCAGCATGTGAATTATGAGCAACATCTAAAATCACACAAGGTTTTTTTTGAATTATAGAAAAACGACCTGGAATATTAATAGGAAATAATTTTTTTTTTAAAAAATCAATATTTATATTTAAATTAGATTCTGATAATGCAGAAAAAGCTATTGAAATATTTATTAATGAAATATTTGAATATTTTAAATTATAAAACTTCCATTTTTCACTGATAAAATTCCAACTTTTTTCTCTCTTTTGATAAAACCATTCAAAATTAACTTTTTTTAATAAGGTATTTCTTTTTTTTGCAAGTAAATTTATACTATTTGGAATATCTTTTTCTTCTCCTACTATTGCTATTTTATTTTTTTTAAATATTCCCGCTTTTTCATAGCCTATTTTAAACCGAGTATAGCCTAATATTTCTTTGTGATCAAAATCAATATTAGTAATAATGCTGATATCATTAGGAATAATATTAGTAGCGTCTAATCTACCTCCTAAACCTGCTTCAAGAATAATGACATCAACTTTAAAGTATTTAAATAAAAATAAAGCGGATAATGTTATAAAATCAAAATAACTAATTTTATTATTTTTTCTGATCATTTCAATTTTTTCAAACGCTAAAATATGCCATTTTTCATTTAAAAAATTTCCGTTAATACGAATACGTTCTAAATGACTAATTAAATGAGGGGAAGTATATAAGCCAACTTTATAATTAGAATTTAATAAAATTTTTTCTAAAATATAGCAAACACTTCCTTTTCCATTAGTCCCCGCAACAACAAAGGAAAAAGAAAAACAATGTAATAAACCTAACTTTTTAGCTATGTTTATTACATTTTTTAAATCAAAGTAACTTTTTCTTTTGAAAAATTTTAGATATTTCAGCCATTCAAAAAAAGATAATTTTTTTTTATATGTTATTTTCTTTAGCATATTTTATATTTTTAAAAAAATTTATATTGAAAGAATATTAATTAAAAAATTTGGATAAATCCCAAAAAATAAAATCATAATAGTTAATGTTAAAATTAAAATCCCCGAAAATGTAAACATCCAAGTATTAGAAATACTACTTTTACTTAATAAAAAAGTTTCATTAAAAATATTTTTTTTAGAAAAAATATTCACTAAAATTCGTAAATAATAGAACATTCCTAATGTACTTCCTAAAAGTAAACTTAAGCCTATTAACCACAACTTTTGTTGTATTATAAGTAAAAATAAATAAAATTTACCAAAAAATCCTATTGTAAAAGGAATGCCTGAAAAAG
Source organism: Buchnera aphidicola (Mindarus abietinus) (assembly GCF_964059085.1). Classification (NCBI taxonomy): domain Bacteria; kingdom Pseudomonadati; phylum Pseudomonadota; class Gammaproteobacteria; order Enterobacterales; family Erwiniaceae; genus Buchnera; species Buchnera aphidicola. The sequence goes on along the minus strand of NZ_OZ060398.1, from coordinate 161,121 downwards.
AAAAAATTGAAACTGTTATTAACATAGCAAGTATTGGATTTCTCCAAAATAAACCTTTATAAAAAAAATTATTATTATGATAATGATTTTTATCAATAGCTGAAATAATGTTTAAAGCTCCTAAAAAAACTATATTAGAAAATATATAATTAATAATATTAATTCCAAAAGCTATTAGAGCATACTTGCTATTGAAAACTGTAATAATAGTAATTAATAAAGAACCAAAATATGCTATAGAAGAATATGCTATTAATTTTCTAATATTTTTTTCAAATAATGCCATTATACTTCCTAATACTATTGAAAAAAATGAAAAAATTTGTATTATTAAAAATAAATCATAAAAAAACTTTTTAGGAAAAAACATAGAAAAATTGATTAATATAATAAATAGTACTATTTTACTAATAGTAGAAAAAAATAATAATGAAGGAAAAGAAATTCCTTTATAAATATTTGGACTCCATAAATGAAATGGAAAAATAGCTGTTTTAATACCAAATCCAGTTAATATAAAACACCAAGAAAACAATATAACTTTATTATTATGATAAAAATTAAAAATGGATAATTCATTAAAATAAAAAAAGTTTAAATGACCAGAAAAACAATAAATTAATGCCATTCCAAACAATAAAAAACAAGAAGATAATGTAGACAAAACTAAATATTTTAAAGCACTTTCAATTGATGTTTTTTCATTTATAAAATAACCAGATAAAGCTAACATTGGTAACGACATTAATTCCATACCTACAAACATAGAAATCATATGATTTGAGATAATTGCAAACATAGATCCTATAATCGATAAATTTATTAATAAATAAAAGTTTTCTGGATTTTTAACACATTTTTTTTTATGGTCTGAAAAAAATATAGAAGAACATAATCCTACTAATAAAAAAATACTAAAATATAAAATAGAAAAAAAATTAATAGATAATATTGTCCCTATATTTATAGGAATATTATTTTTTATTAAAAATAAAGATATAAAGGATAATAAAAATCCTATTATACTTAAGTTTTTTATTAAATTTAAATCTTTTTTAAATGATATAAAAATAAATAAAAAAATACTATTTAACATTAAAATTAATAATGGTAATAAACCAATAAATTGTTTAGAAACTATCATAATTAGAAATTATACCTTTTAGAAAAACAAAAATTTTTTTAAAGAATGTTAAATAAGTGGTTTGGTTAAATATAAAGTATCTAAAATAATTTTTGAGTTTAATCCTACAAAAAATAACGAAATTAAAATAATTAACATTACTAAAATATCAATAGTAGAAATAGACATATTTTTAGATGTTTTATTATAATTGCCATAGCAAATATTTTGCATCATTTTTAATGTATATGATATAGAACATATTAAACCAATAACTAAGATTCCAAAAAATATTGGACTTTTATCAAATATACCTATTAACATCATAAGTTCTCCAATAAAAGAACCTGTTCCTGGTAACCCTATACTAGATAAGCAAAAAAATAAAAAAAAACCTGGTAACCAATCAAATTTTTCTAACAAACCATTTATTTTATATATATTTCTAGTATTAAAATATTTTTTTAACCAACCGGATATAATAAATAAAGCTGATGTAGACAATGCATGAGAAATTATATACAAAATTGCTCCTTGATAAGAAATTTCATTATAAGTATAAATTGCTACTAAAATTATACCTACATGAGATATAGATCCATATGAAATTAAATTTTTTAAATCTTTCTGTGAAAATGCAAGAAAAGCTCCATATAAAAAATTTATAATTCCTAAAAAAATAAAAAAATTAGAAAAACTATGCGATGCATTAGGAAAAAATGGAATTATAAATCTTAAAATTCCATAAATTCCAGTTTTTAACAAAAACGCAACTATATCAATAGAACCCTCTATGGGTAAATATCGATGAGTATTAGGCAACCAACCGTGAAAAGGTACTATTGGAATTTTTATTGCAAATCCAATAAAAAATCCAATCATTAAAATATACTCTAAAATAGAAAAATTTGTATTTTGGTTATAAAGTCTAATTAGTAAATTATAATCAAATGTCCAAAGATTAAATTTTAAATAATATAAAACAGATAATCCAATAATAGCAATTAACATTATAAAACTTGATAATTGAGAATACATAAAAAAAGTATTAGCAGAACTAATTCTGATATTTTTTTCATGATCTTCACTATCAAAAAATATAATTAATAAATAAATTGGAATTAATACAACTTCCCAAAAACAAAAAAATAAAAATAAATCAATAGATAAAAAAATACCTAATGTTGCCGATAAAATATGTAATAATGAAAGATAAAATATTCCTTGATAACGTCGTTGATATAAATTCCATGAACATAATACCGATACAGTACTTAACACTAAGCTTAAAATAACCATTAATAATGAAAAACCATCCATAGCTAAATGAAAAAATATTCCGAATCTAGGTATCCAAGGATATACAAATTCAATTATCCAATGTGAATAAGAAGGTTGGTCAAAAAAATTATAAAATTTACATATCCATATATATAACGATATTATCAATACAATACTCACTGTTATTAAAGCAATCCAACGAGGATACTTAATATCATAATATTCTGATATCCAACTTAAAAACCCTCCTAATAAGGGAATTATAATTAATAAAAAGAGTAACATTTGTATTATAATCCTATTTTATAAAAATATTATTTAATAAGTTAATTGTTTTAAAACATTTAAATTTAATAAAATTTTTTTATATTGTTGAAAACAAAAATATCATTGATAATCCTATAATAATAGATGATATATATCGATGCAAATAAGTATCTGAATTTAAAAATAATATTTTATTTATATTTACAATTAAAACTTCGAAAAAATTAATGCTTTTTTTTAATGGATCTTTCGAAGTCAATTTAATAACAAGTAAATATAAACGAATAATAAAAATATTATATATAAAATTAAAATTTAAAAATTTTGAAATAAAACTAAAAAAATTTAAATAATAAATATTTTTATATAAAAAGGAGAAAAAATTTTTCTTTAAATAAAATTTAAAATACGATATAAATAAACCCAAAAATATCATTATACTACTTAATAACTCTAATAAATATTTGTTCTTTCCTAAATAATTTATTTGTATGAATAATTCTGATAAAGGAATTAATAACAAATGACCTATGTATGTAGAAAATAATGCTAATATTATTAAAGGTATTTTTTTAAAAAAATTAAAAGAAAATTTTTTACTTATATTTTTTTTATTAAAAAAAACTATAAAAATTAATCTAGAAATATAAATCGATGTTAACAAAACTCCTATTAAACTGGAAACAAAAAATATAAAAGATCCATTATAAAATAAATATAAAATAATTAGTTCTTTACTATAAAATCCGGATGTAATAATTGGAAAAGAAAGTAGAGATAACCCTCCGATAATAAAGCTCCAATAAGTAATTGGTAAACTTTTTCTAAATCCAGGAATCTTAAATATATTTTGTTCATTTTTTGAAGCGATAGTTAAAGAACCAGCTGAAAGAAATAATAAAGCTTTAAAAATAGAATGTGTTACTAAATGAATAATCACAATATTCCAAGCATTTATGCTAATAGCAACAAACATGTATCCTAATTGACTTATTGTTGAATAAGCTAATATTTTTTTTATATCTGTTTGAAACATAGCTAGCACACTTCCCAATAACAAAGTTATCGACCCTATAATCCCTGAAAAGAATAAAATTTTAGGTGTTAAAAAAAATAAATAATGCATTCTTAGAATTAAATATACTCCTGCTGTTACCATAGTAGCCGCATGTATTAACGCTGATACGGGAGCAGGACCTTTCATAGCATCTGGTAACCAAATATGCAAGGGGATTTGTGCTGATTTTCCAATTGTTCCTAACAAAAAAAATAAAGCAATAAATTCTAATGAATGTTGAGAAAATAAATTATTTTTTAATAAATAATTAATTTTTTGAAAATCAAATGTTCCAAATTGGGAATAAACCATAATTATAGCAAGTAATAAAAAAATATCTCCGAATCGAGTAGTAATAAATGATTTCATTGCTGATTGAATATTTTTTATATTATTAAAATAATAGCCTATAAGAAAATATGAACAAATTCCTACCAATTCCCATCCCATATACATAAGAATTAAATTTCCTGATAATACTAATAAACACATGCTAAAAATGAATAAATTAGTATAAGAAAAGAAGCGAAAATTATTTTTTTCAAAACTCATGTACCAAACACTAAATATATGTATCAGTAAACCTACTCCTAAAACCATAATTAACATTGTTATTGATAACTTATCTATAATTAAATTTATATCAATAATAAAATTTTTTAAGGAAATAATTGTCCATAAATGTTTTACTTCCTCTTTTTTTTCTCCAAGAAAAAAAATAAAACTCATGTATAGAGTAACTAAAAACGAACATCCAATCGATCCACTTCCTATTAAAAAAGAATAAATATTCAAAAATTTTTTAGGAAAAAATGTTAATAAAAAAAATCCTATAAACGGAATCAAAAATATAGAACATATAATGTTTATACTCATTGATTTATCTCACTTAATCTATCAGTATCTAATTCTTTAGAATATTTATATAAACGTAATAATAAAGCTAAACCTATACTAACTTCTGCGGCAGCTACAGTAATTAAAAAAATATACATAATTTGGCCTTCTACTTGATGCCAATAGCTGCTTGCAACAATAAAAATCATTGTAATAGAATTTACTATTATTTCTAAAGATATTAATATAAACAAAAAATTTTTTCGAAAAATAAGAGAACAAACTCCTAAGAAAAACAACAAAAAAGAAAATATTAAACCATGCGACATAGGAATCATAAATAATCCTTTTTTATTAATTTAAATACATTTTTAGTTTAAAATTATTTATGATCTTTTGATCTATAATAATTTTTTCCAAAATGAAAAATAGTAAGAAGTACAGATAATAAAAGAAAAGAAATTAATTCTATTATTATTCCATATGAATTATACAATTTAATTCCCGTGATTCTTGTACTGATGACTTCAAAACATATTTTTTTTTCAAAAAAAATATTATTTAAATCAAACATTATTTTAAATAATACAAAAAATAAAAAAAATAGTCCTATTAATTCTGTCATATTTCTTTTTTTTTTAATATTTAAAATACTTCTTTGATTTAGCATCATAATTACAAAAATAAAAAGAACCATAATAGCACCAGCATAAATAATAATTTCTAATGCTGCCGAAAAATAAGCACCTAGAGAAAAAAAAACTCCTGAAATAGATAAAATAGAAATAATTAAATAGAATAGTGCATACATTGCATTTTTTTGAAAAATTAACAATAAAGTTGATATTATAGAAAAAATTCCAAAACAATAAAAAAATATTAGTTCCATGTAACGTACTCTCTATTTACAATATTAAGGAAGTAAAGTAGTTCTATTAATCGGTTTAGCTTCATTTATAAGCTCTCCTTTATTTTTTCCTTTAATAGCTACACCAGTATAATTATAAAAATCGTAATCAGGATACTTTCCAGAACCGGATATTAACAAATCTTCCTTTTCATAAATTAAATCATGGCGTTTAAATTCTCCTAATTCAAAATCCGGGGTTAATTGAATAGCTGCAGTTGGACAAGCTTCTTCACATAATCCACAAAAAATACACCTAGAAAAATTGATTCGAAAAAACTTTGCGAACCAACGTTTATTCTTTTTATTAATTTTTTTTTGTAAGGAAATACAATCAACTGGACAAACAGCAGAACATAAATTACATGCTACACATCTTTCTTCCCCTTTTTTTGTCTTTGTAAGAACTATTTTCCCTCTATAACGAAAAGATAAATTCACTTTTTCTTCAGGATATAATTTTGTTTCTCGTTTAGAAAAAATATTTTTTAAAACCATCCAAATACTTCTAAACTGACTATAAATATTTTTTATACTTGTTTTCATAATTATATTAAACCTTACATTTTAATAATTAATTAACATATTAACCATACGGCTGTAAAAAATGCATTTAATAAAGTAATTGGAAAACAATATTTCCAACTAAAAGCAATCATTTGATTATATCTAGGACGCGGTAAAGAAGCACGTATCAAAATAAAAATAAATATTAAAGTAATCATTTTAATCAAAAACCATATTACAGAATCAAAAAAAGGACCATAAAATCCTCCTAAAAACAATATAGTCATTAAAGCGGATAATATTATTACTGAAACATATTCTCCTATAAAAAATAGTCCGAATTTCATTCCTGAATATTCAATATGATAACCATCAGCCAATTCTTGTTCGGATTCGGGTTGATCTAATGGATGTCTATGAGAAATTCCTAAACTAGATATAAAAAAAGTTATAAAAGCAAAAAATTGAGGAATTATATTCCATAAATGTCTTTGATTACTTAAAATATCAGATAAATTAAAAGATTCAGCACGAATAACAATACCCATTAAGGATAATCCTAAAAAAATCTCATAACTTAAAGTTTGAGCAGCAGCACGTAAAGCACCTAATAAAGCATATTTATTATTGCTTGACCATCCGGCAAGCAATATAGCATAAATTGATAAACTAGCCATCATTAAAAAAAATAAGATACCAATATTAATATTTACAAATAGTAATTTTTTACTAATAGGTATAATAGGTGCAATTATTAATAAAGAAGAAAATGAAATAATAGGAGCTAATACAAATGTTATTTTTTTACTAAAAGGTGGAATCCAATCTTCTTTAAAAAAAATTTTAATCATATCCGCTAATAACTGAAGAGATCCTTGCCATCCTACTCGATTTGGACCATAACGATTTTGAAATAATCCTAATAATCTTCTCTCTATTACACTTAATGTAGCAGCGAATAAAATTATTAATAATAATAAAATTATAGTTTTAAACATGAAAAAATTCCTATTTACTTATTTAAATAGATATATTATTTTTCTATTTTTAAATTTTTAATACTTTCTCCAGAAAGAAAAAGAGGAACATTAGGAAATCCTATAGGTAAAGCAAGTATTTTTTTATCTAAAAAAATAGAAAATTTTACTTTGAAAGTAAATTTTTCTTCTAAATAAAAAAATGTAACAGTACTATTTTCCTTTAAACCCAAATCCATAGCTTCTAATTTATTGATCTTAATATAAATAGGCTCTATTAATTTTAATAAAATTGGATTTTTTTGAGTTACTTCTTCACTTCCATATAAGGAATAATATGGTGCAATTTTCCAATTTGCATTTATGTTATTAATAATTTCATTATTTTTAAAAAAAGGAATTTTATTGTGAATATTCTTTGGAAATAAATGTAGATTACAAGAAGACATATCTTTTTTTTCAGTTTTAATTTTATTCCATGCTTGAGAAGAGTTCCATCCTGGAAACCAAACAAACGGAATATATGATGTATCTTGTCGATTAAAAGGTTGATTTCCTTCCATAGAAAATGAAAACATTGTATCTCTATCTTCTGGTTGTTGACACTCATGAACATTTTTATCTGAAAAAATAGCTGTTCTTCCACTATATCTGTTAGGAGAACGTGCTATTTTTTGTCCAAAAATCCGAAAATTCGAATTAGGAGAGATCAAATTAATTTTTTTAAATTCTGGAATTTTAATACTACAATTATTAACTATACTATCAAAGAAAAAATTTTTATCTTTTTTATCTAAAATAATATTTTTAAATAAAGTTAACCATCTCCAACTTTCTAACACGTAATAATCTTTTTTGTAATAATTAGGATCGTAAGCTTTGAAAAATCTTTGTGCTCGACTTTCATAATTAATAATTGTTCCAGAACTTTCAAAAAAATTTGTACATGGTGCGATTAAAGTACTATTTTTAATAGTCAAAGTAGGAATATGATCTAATGTAATAACATTCTTTACAGATTTTAACATTTCATTAATTTTAGATCTTGGCACATGTCGATATAAATCATTTTCTAAAATTATTAAAGAACTATTTTTTTTTAAAATAACTCGCTCTAAAGCAGAATCAATTGAAATTCCACCTAAACATGCTACTCCTAAACTATTAGAATTCGGAGTTAATAATATTAAATTAACATTTTCATTATATTTTCTTATTGCTTGAACAATATTAGAAGCTGCTTTAATAAGTGATAAACTACCGGAATGAGAACCTGTAATAATTAATGGTCTCTTTGCATTTAGTAAAGTTTTAGCAATTAAAGAAATTTTTTCTTCAAAAAAATGATTTACTTTTTTATTAGAAACAGAAAAATATCTTATTTTTTTCGCTAATAAAAAAGAAAATTCTGCTTGTTTTTCATAAGAAGCATAATAATTCCATGAAGAAATATCATCTAATTTTGTTGTATCTAAACTTGTTATAAATAATTTATTTTTTTTATTTTGAGAAATATTTAAAATTGCTTTTTTATTCCACAATGGAATTTTTAATTTTTTTGCTATTTTTTTATATCTTTTTTTAACTGCTTGTCTTACCGCTAATGCCATTCGAGGAGAAATCTGAGTTAAATCTTCACCTAACACTAAAATAGCATCACAATTTTCTATTTCTGATAGTGAAGGGATAGAAAAATTTCTTTTTTTTGTTAAATTAAAAATAAAATTTAGTAATTTTTTTTCATTTCTTGATACTCCTACAGAAAAATTTTCTTTACCTACTAATTCTCGTAATGTGAAATTACTTTCTACACTAGCTCTTGAAGAACCAATTCCAATAATTTGACTCGAATCATTAAAAATTTTTTTTATTTTTTTTAAAAAACTTTTTTTATTTAAATGAATAAACTTTTCTTTTATTTTTTCCTTTAAATATTTAGGTCTACTTTCTAAGTTAGAATAACCAAATCCAAAACGACCTAGATCGCATATTAAATGATGATTTATTACTTTATTATATCTATTTTCTACTTTTCTTATCTCTCCAAAACGTTCTCCTATTATAGTATTGCATCCTATACTACAATATTGACAAACGCTAGGAGCATATTGCATGTCCCATTTTCTACTATAATTTTTAGAATATATTTTATCAGTAAAAACACCTGTAGGACAAATTTCTACTAAATTTCCAGAATGTTCGTTATCAAGCATACCCTCTTCTAAACGTCCAAAATAAATGTTATCCGCACTTCCGAATACACCTAAATCAGTTCCATCTAAATAATCCTGATAATATCTAACACAACGATAACATTTTATACATCTATTCATCTCATGTTGTATAAAAGGTCCTAAATACTGATTTATATGTGTCTTTTTTTCATATCTATATCGACGTAAATTATGTTGCGTCATAACAGTCATATCTTGTAAATGACAACTTCCTGCTTCTTCACAAATGGGACAATCATGAGGATGATTAATCATCAAAAACTCAATTATTTGCTTTCTAAATCTTTTAACTTCATCGTCTTGAATAGAAATAATTGTTTTTTCATTTAACGGGGTCATACAAGACATGACTATTTTCCCCGTTTTATCAATATCACTACTATATTGTTTAATTGCACATTGTCTACATGCTCCTATACTACCTAGCATAGGATGCCAGCAAAAATAAGGTATATCCACTCCTACAGATAAACAGGCTTCTAAAACATTAGCAGATTTTTTTACAAAATATTGTACATTATCTATACGAAGTTTAAACATAAGTATTTCCAACCTATCTAATACATAGAATATTTTACTATTATATATATAAAACATAAATTCTTTAATTTTTAATAAAAAAAAGAAATAAAATTTTAAATTTTTTCAATTAATAGCCTTATTTTTTAAAAATTCAAAAAAAATAAAAATTTTAATCATTTAAATCTAATACCTTGTTCAAATTCAATTCGAAAATATTTAATAGCACTTACTAAGGGTTCCATAGCTCCTGGTGCATGAGCACAAAAAGTTTTTCCAAATTCTAAATTTTTACTAAGTTCCTCCAACAATTCAATATCTCCTTGTTTTCCCTTTTTCTGTACTAATGATTTTAAAATTTTTACTATCCAAGGCAAACCTTCTCTACAAGGTGTACACCATCCACAAGACTCTCTAGAAAAAAATTTTTCAATGTTATGGACTAATGAAACTATATTTACAAAATTATCCACCGCCATAGCTACAGCAGTACCTAATCTACTTCCTGCTTTTCTAACATTTTCAAAATCCATTGGAATATCAATATGTTCTAAAGTTAAAAAATCAGTTCCTGCTCCTCCTGGTTGCCATGCTTTTAATGAAAAACCAGGTTTCATTCCATTTGCGTAATCCTCTAATATTTCTCTAGCTGTAGTTCCAAATGGAAGTTCCCAAACTCCTGGAGTATTTACATTTCCTGAAAATCCCATCATTTTTGTCCCGGTATCTATACTTTTTGATAATGTTTTGTACCAAAGAAACCCATTTGATATAATAGCTGGTACATTTGATAATGTTTCTACATTATTAACGCATGTTGGTTTCCCCCATAAACCAATTTCAACAGGAAAGGGAGGTTTAAATCTAGGATTTGCTCTTTTTCCTTCTAAAGAATTTAATAATGCCGTTTCTTCACCGCAAATATAACGTCCAGCACCAGTATGTATAAAAATATCTAAGTTAAAACTTGTTTTTAAAATATTTTTTCCTAAATAACCCATTTGATAAGCTTCAAAAATAGATCTTTTTAAATTTTTATATGCTTGAATATATTCTCCTCGTAAAAAAATATAAGCGCAATGTACTTGTAAAGCAAAAGCTGCTATTATTATTCCTTCAATTAACTGATGTGGAATTTTTTCCATTAACAAACGATCTTTAAATGTTCCAGGTTCCATTTCATCAGCATTACAAACTAAATATTTTGTTTTTGAAACTTGAGATTTTGCAACCATATTCCATTTTATTCCTGTATTAAATCCAGCACCTCCTCTTCCCTTTAATTCGGACTTCTTGACTTCATCTATTATTTTTTGGGGAGACATTTCTATTAAACTTTTTGTTAATGCCGCATATCCATTTTTTAATTTATATTCCTCGATCCAAATAGGATTGTTATTTTTATTTAATCTCCATGTTAAAGGATGACTCTCTGCTTTCAGAAATTTGTTATTCATGAATAAGTTTCCAGTATAGAAAGAATATTTTTCTCGGATAAGTTAAAATATGTATCTTCATTAATCATCATAGTTGGTGCTTTATCGCAACATCCTAAACAACAAATTGGTAATAATGTAAATTTATTGTCTGGTGTTGTTTCTCCTGATTTAATTTTTAAATATTTCTCTAATACTATCAATATTTTTTTATATCCTACAACATAACAAACGACACTATCACAATAGCGAATAATATTTCTTCCTACTGGTTCAAGAAAGATTTGACTATAAAAAGTAGCCACTTCTTCTATATGCACAGAAGAAATATTTAAAATTTCTGAAATAGCATTTATAACATTTTTAGACACCCACTTTCTTTTTTTTTGTACTATTTTTAATGCTTCTATTACTACTGCATGAGGATATTTATAACGTTTTTTTTCCTCTTCTATTTTCTCTTGTTCTTCCACAGTTAATTCAAAATTAATATATTGTTTTTTCATTTTTTATCGATCCACGTCCGACATAACAAAATCAATACTTCCTAAATATGTAATTAAATCTGACAACAAACTTCCCCTGATAACAGAAGGTATCTGTTGTAAATGTGCAAAGCTAGGTGTTCGAATTCTCGTTCGATAACTCATCGTACCGCCATCGCTAATTAAATAATAACTATTTATACCTTTAGTTGCTTCTATCATTTGAAAACTTTCATTAGGAGGCATAATTGGTCCCCATGACATTTGCAAAAAATGTGTAATCATCGACTCAATATCTTTAAGAGTATTTTTTTTAATAGGAGGAGTGGTTAAAGGATGATCTGCTTTAAATGGTCCAGATGGCATATTATCTAAACATTGTTGTAATATACGTAAACTTTGAAAAATTTCTTCCATTTTTAACATAACTCTAGAATAGCAATCACTAATTCCATTTCCTATTGGTATTTCAAAATCAAAATCTTCATAACCTGAATAAGGTCTTTTTTTTCGAATATCAAAATCTATTCCTGTAGCTCGTAACCCTGCACCAGTGACCCCCCAATTTAAAGCTTCCGTTTTATTATAAGAAGCAATTCCTTTTGAACGATTTATTAAAATAGAATTTTTTAATGCCATATTTAAATAAAATTTCAATCTTTTAGGTAACCAAATAAGAAATTTTTTAAGTAATTTCTCCCATCCTTTAGGAAGATCAGAAGCAACACCTCCTATTCTAAACCAAGCTGGATGCATTCTAGCACCTGTAATTTTTTCAATAATATCATAAATTTTTTGTCGATCGGTAAAAGCAAGAAAAACAGGAGTCATAGAACCTACATCTTGAATAAAAGTAGAAATATATAATAAATGACTATTTATCCTAAATAATTCTGACAACATTACTCGAATAAACTTTACTCTTTTTGGAACTTGAATATCTGCTAATTTTTCTACTGCTAAAATATAAGGCATTTCATTGACACATCCCCCTAAATATTCAATTCTATCTGTGTAAGGTATAAAACTATGCCATGTTTGACGTTCAGCCATTTTTTCTGCTCCACGATGGTGGTATCCTATATCCGGCACACAATCAATAATTTCTTCTCCGTCTAACTGCAAAACTATTCGAAAAGCTCCATGAGAAGATGGATGATTTGGACCAAGATTTAAAAACATAAAATCTGAACGACTATTTTTTCTTTTCATTCCCCAAAATTCTGGAGAAAATCGTAATGCTTTTGATTCTTTTTCTTCCTTTTCTTCTGTCAAATAATAACTTTTAAATTCTGTAGCTCTTGCTGGATAATCTTTTCTTAAAGGATGCCCTTTCCAAGTAATAGGCATAAGTATTCTTGTTAAATTAGGATGATTTTCAAAATTAATTCCAAACATTTCCCATGTTTCTCTTTCATACCAATTAGCATTAATAAATAACTTAGTTAATGAAGGAACTGATAATTTTTCTTCAATTAAAGGAACTTTAATTAAAATATCTACATTTTTTTCAAACGAAATAAAATGATAAAATACTGAAAAATCCATAATGGGCATATTATTTCGATTTTTTCGTAATCTTTCATCTATACCATGTAAATCTAATAGCGTTATATATGGATCAATTAAGTTAGAAAGATAAGAAGCTATATTTAATAAATCTTTTTGTTTTATCCAAAAGACTGGAAAATCAATTAAAGTTAATTGAGGTATGAAAATTTCGGGACTAAAATTCTCGTATAATTTTTTTATGATTAAATTATAATAATTTTTTGTATTTTTAAATTTTGTAGTAGGATTGCTGATCATTATATTTCTCATGAACAATTTATTATTTTTAATATGAACATACTTTTCAAGTATATTTTTTTCAAATATAAAATAAAAAAATTATTATCTTGTACAATATTTATGTTTTTTTATAATAATTTTTATTATTTCTATATATTTTTTTATCTTCAACTATCCATGATAAAGGACGATTTTCTTTATCAATGGACTTCTGTAATAACATTAACGCTTGTAAATATGCTTCTGGGCGAGGAGGGCAACCGGGGATATAAACATCTACTGGTAAAAATTTATCCACTCCTTGAACTACTGAATAAATATCATACATTCCTCCTGAATTAGCACATGCTCCCATAGAAATAACCCACTTAGGTTCTAACATCTGATCGTATAATCTTTTAATAACAGGAACCATTTTAATAAAAGGAGTACCTGCTATGACTATAAAATCTGCTTGTCGAGGCGACGCTCTTAATACTTCCGAACCAAACCTAGCTACATCATGAACTGATGTAAAAGCAGTTACCATTTCTACATAACAGCAAGATAGTCCGAAATTATAAGGCCAAAGAGAATTTTTTCTTCCCCAATTAACTAATTTACGAACTACTGTTTTTAATTTTCCTAAAAAAACATTTTCGTTTAAATATTGTTTAATTTTAGAAAAATTCTGTTCTTTCTTATTTAACAAATTTGTTGAATTCATATTTATTGCTTTTGTTAAAACATATTTCATAAAAATACCTTTTAATTTTTTTAATTAAGCAAATTTATATTATTTAAATAATATAATAAACTTTATTGAAATGATAAATATATCTACTATCTATAAAAAAATATCTATATTCTATCTAATACTTTCTTATTTATTACATAAAAAAGAGAAAATAAAAGCATCAAAATAAACGAAAATATTTCTAATAATCCAAAAATTCCTATTTTTATTGCATTGACTGACCATATATATATATATAATGCCTCAATATCAAATATTACAAAAATAATTCCTATCAAATAAAATTTAACTGAAAATTTTATTGAGGTATTACCAATAGAGTCAACACCAGACTCAAAGGGAAGATTTTTATTCTTGCAAAATTTTCTTTCTCCTAAAATGAAACTAATAGATAAAATAAAAAAACAAATAAAAAAGGCTAAAAAAATAAAAATAAAAAATAGAAACAAATCAGAAAAAAATATTGAATTAGACATTTTTACGTTAAATAAATAAATTTATATGTTAAAGAATAATAACACTGATTTTAAAAAATCATTGATTTTAAAAAAGAAAATATTTTTATTAGATATAAAAACATTTTTTTTTAAATTTATTTAAACTTACATTATATTAAAAAATATTGAGAAAAAATTTGAATTTTATTAAAAAAATTATTTTTTTAAAAAATTTTTTATTAAATTAAAATAATATTTTCTTTCTTTACCCTTGATCAGATCTAAATAGACCCCATGTATTTACTATTAAACAATATAAATATTCTACTTTTTAAAAAACCGTATTATCATTACTAGTATTTCTATACTAAAAAAAGTTAGTTAGTTAACTTGTTATTTTTCTAACCATTGAATAATTTCATGTTATTATTTTATAAATGAATTAAATTTAGGAGAGATTTAAAAATGAGTAAAATTATAGGAATAGATTTAGGAACAACTAACTCTTGTGTTGCTATAATGGATGGGAAACAAGCAAGGGTATTAGAAAATTCTGAAGGAGATCGAACCACTCCTTCAATAATAGCTTATACTAAAGAAGGAGAAATATTAGTTGGGCAACCTGCTAAAAGGCAAGCAATAACTAATCCTAAAAATACATTATTTGCAATAAAAAGATTAATTGGAAGAAAATTTAAAGACAATGAAGTACAAAAAGATATTAAAATAATGCCTTATAAGATTATACAATCAAATAACGGCGACGCTTGGCTAGATGTCAAAAATAAAAAAATGGCTCCACCTCAAATATCTGCTGAAGTTCTAAAAAAAATGAAGAAAACAGCAGAAGATTACTTAGGGGAATCAATAACTAAAGCAGTTATTACTGTACCAGCTTATTTTAACGATGCTCAAAGACAAGCAACTAAAGATGCTGGGAAAATTGCAGGTTTAGAAGTAAAACGAATTATTAACGAACCAACTGCTGCTGCATTAGCTTATGGTCTAGATAAAGGAAAGGGAAATAGAATTATAGCCGTATATGATCTAGGTGGTGGAACATTTGATATTTCTATAATCGAAATAGATGATGTTGATAAAGAAAAAACTTTTGAAGTACTCGCAACAAACGGAGATACCCATTTAGGCGGAGAAGATTTTGATAATCGACTTATTAATTATTTAGTTGATATTTTTAAAAAAGAACAAGGAATAGACTTACGAAATGATTCATTGGCTATGCAAAGATTAAAGGAAACAGCAGAGAAAGCAAAAATAGAACTATCTTCTGCTAAACAAACAGAAGTTAATCTTCCTTATATTACTGCAGATGCAAATGGTCCGAAACATTTGAACATAAAAGTAACTCGTTCTAAATTAGAATCTTTAGTGGAAGACTTGATAGTAAGATCAATAAAACCATTAAAAATGGCTTTAAAAGATGCTAATTTAACAGCCGAAAAGATTAATGATGTTATTTTAGTCGGCGGGCAAACTAGAATGCCTATGGTTCAGAAAAAAGTTGCTGAATTTTTTGGAAAAGAACCTAGAAAAGATGTTAATCCAGATGAAGCTGTTGCTGTTGGGGCTGCTGTACAAGGTGGGGTTCTATCAGGGGACGTAAAAGATGTTTTATTATTAGATGTTACTCCATTATCTTTAGGAATAGAAACAATGGGTGGAGTAATGACTTCATTAATTAATAAAAATACAACTATTCCAACAAAACATAGCCAGGTTTTTTCTACTGCCGAAGATAATCAATCTGCAGTCACAATACATGTTTTACAAGGTGAACGAAAACAAGCTTCTGCTAACAAATCATTAGGACAATTCAATTTAGATGGAATTGAAGCTGCTCCTAGAGGTATTCCTCAAATTGAAGTTACTTTTGATATTGACGCTGATGGAATCTTACATGTATCTGCAAAAGACAAAAAAACAGGAAAAGAACAAAAAATTACTATAAAAGCATCTTCTGGGTTAAATGAAAATGAAATTAAAAAAATGATTTCTGATGCTGAAGCTAACGCAGAAGCAGATCAAAAATTTGAAAGTTTAATACAAACGAGAAATCAAGGGGATCAAATTTCTCATAGTACTAAAAAGAAATTAGAAGAATATAAAAATGAAATAGATTCAAAAGAAAAACAAGCTATTAAGTCAGCGATTGATGATTTAGATCTTTCTTTAAAAGGAGAAGATAAAAGTGATATTGAAAATAAAATTCAACACTTGCTTAAAATATCTGCTAAATTATCAGAATATGAATCAAAAAAATCTAATCCTATTAAACAAGAAGAAAAAGGTCAATCAAAAAAAGAAAAAGAACCCGATATTGTCGATGCAGAGTTTGAAGAAGTAAAAGATCCTAAAAAATAATATTTTTTGAAAATATCAAATAAAGCATAATTAAAATTAATTAATCGATACCCAGCACGGGCGAGGAGTTATTCCTGCGCCCGTAAATATATATTTTAGGAGTAATAAAAAAGCATGGGAAAAAAAGATTATTATCAAGTTTTAGGAATATCAAAATCGGCAGAAGATCGGGATATAAAAAAAGCTTATAGACGCTTAGCTATGAAATATCATCCCGATCGAAATCAAGGTGATAAAATTGCTGAATTAAAATTTAAAGAAATAAAAGAAGCATATGAAATTCTTTCTAATCATCAAAAAAGAAACGCCTATGATCAATATGGGCATTCTGCATTTGAACAAGGAAATTCAGGAAATAGTTTCCATAGTAGTTTTAATACAACTACTGATTTTGGCGATATTTTTGGAGATGTCTTCGGAGATATATTTGGAAGTAATAAAAAACAAAGAGCTTCTAAAGGAACAGATTTAGAATATCAAATGGAATTAACTTTAGAAGAGGCTGTTCGAGGTACTGTTAAAAAAATAAAAATACCTTCTTTACAAAATTGTTCTTTTTGCTATGGTACGGGCTCTAAAAATGGTCTCAAACCTAAAAAATGTTCAAGTTGTAATGGATATGGACAAGTTCAAATGAAAAAGGGATTTTTTACTGTTCAGCAAACATGCCCCACCTGTTATGGAAAAGGAACTATCATAAAAACTCCTTGCAATTCTTGCAGAGGAAAGGGAAAAATAAACAAATATAAAAATTTATCTGTTAAAATACCTGCTGGAATAGATAATAATGATCGTATTCGTTTAAATAATGAAGGGCAATCTGGTGATCAAGGTGCTCCTAATGGAGATTTGTATGTTGAAATTATAATTAAAAAACATCCGATCTTTCAAAGAAAAGAGAATGATTTATATTGTGAAGTACCTATAAATTTCTCGATGGCAGCATTAGGAGGGGAAATAGAAGTCCCTATACTAGAAGGAAAAATAAAGTTAAAAATTCCTTCTGAAACACAATCTGGAAAACTATTTAGAATGAGAGGTAAAGGTGTAAAATCTATTAGAAACGGATATCAAGGAGATTTACTCTGTCGTATTGTTGTAGAAACACCTATTAATTTAAATGAAAAACAAAAGTATCTCCTAGAACAATTAGGTGAAAGTTTTGATAATTGTAAGGGAAAAAAAAATAGTCCGAAATCAAAAAGATTTTTTGATGGTGTAAAAAAATTTTTTGATGAGTTAACCGGATAGTAATTTTTATACAATAATAGTATTGTTTTCCATTTTTTTTAAAAGGAAACAATACTATTTGTATTAAAGTTAAAAAATAAATATTAAAAATCAGAATTATCTTGAATTTAAAAAAAAAATTAACTATTAACTAACAAACTATTATTTTTTTTAAAAAACTTTTTAATCTTATTATTTAATCTTAACTTTAATCTTGCTGCTTTATTTTTATGAATTATTCCTTTATTTGAATACTTATCTACTACTGATTGCATATTTTTAAAAGATATTTCAATTTCTTCCTTTTTTTTTGAAATAATTGCAGAGTGTACTTTTTTAATAAACGTTTTAATTATAGAACGTCTACTCATGTTAAAAATTCTTCTTTTTTTAGAAGTAATAGAATCTTTTTTAGAAGATTTAAGGTTAGCCAATTTCAACTACTCCATATGTGTATTTAAAATATATAATTTTAATTATTTAATAATTAGTATTGTTTTATATTTCATTTAAAATTTAAGATTTTTAAACAATTTAAAAAAAAAATCATTAAAATATTTTTATATTTAGTAAAAAAAAATTACTTCTATAACATCTTTAATTTAAATAATTTTAAATATTATCGATTTGATATCAAACTTTTTTTTTAAATAAAAATATATATATTAGAAATATAATTAATATTAATTATTATTTATATTTTTTATAAATACTTTTATAATTTTAAAAAGAAATAACTTTTTAGTTAATTATAGATTATAATAAATAAATAATCTTAGAATTTTTTTAAAAACAAATAAATACTAAATATTATATTAATATATATATATTATACTTATTGAAAGAAAGTAAATCTATACTTTTTATATAAAACTATAAAAAGTTAAATTTAATTTTTTAAAAAAACATAGATTATTAATCATTAATATTATTAATAGATAATTTTTTTATTTCTTAGTTGTGAGAGGTTTTCTATGAGTGACTATAAATCTACTTTAAATTTACCTAAAACAAAATTTTCCATGAAAGGAGATTTATTTAAAAAAGAACCTTTAATTCTTAAAAAATGGGATACAGATGATTTGTATAATCAAATTCGTTCATCTAGAAAGGGAGGGGAAAAATTCTTCATTCAAGATGGACCACCATATGCCAATGGTGATATTCATCTAGGTCATGCTCTAAATAAAATTTTAAAAGATATTATTATCAAATCTAAAATAATGTCAGGATTTGATGTTCCATTTATACCAGCATGGGATTGCCATGGATTACCAATTGAACACGAAGTAGAAAAGAAAATTGGAAAATTAAAAAAAGATATCCCGAAAAAAAAATTTAGATCGTTATGTCGATCTTATGCTTTAGAACAAGTTAAAAATCAAAAAAAAGATTTTATAAAATTAGGAATATTAGGAGAATGGAAAAATCCATTTTTAACTATGAGTCCTAAATCTGAAGCAAATATTTTAAAAAAACTTTTACAATTAATTAAAAATAATCATTTATATCGTGGATTTAGACCTGTTCATTGGTGCTTTGAATGTCAATCTTCTTTATCGGAAGCTGAAATCGAGCATAAAGAAAAAACTTCAGATTCAGCTGTAATATTATTTAAAACTACTAATGTCGCTACCATTAACAACATATTTAAAACTAATATTCAAAAAAATTTTAATTTTATTTATATTCCTATTTGGACCACAACTATTTGGAGTTTGCCTTCTAATAAAGCAGTAGCCGTGCACCCTAATTTTAAATACCAACTTGTTAAAACTAAAAATAATTTTTTAATTTTAGAAGAAAAATTAACCAAAATAACAATGAAAAAAATCGGTGATGTAACATGGAAAGTTATTGGAAAGACTCTAGGAAAAAAATTAGAAAATTTATTATTTTTACATCCTTTTTTAAATATTACTGTTCCTATTATATTATCAAAACATGTTACTTCAAATATAGGAACGGGATCCGTACATATTGCTCCTGATCACGGACCAGAAGATTATGATGTATGCAAAAAATATAAAATTAAAATATCTAATTATGTAGATAAAAATGGTTTTTTTTTACCAGATGTTCATCAATTATTATCTAACATACATATATTTAAAAGTAAAAGTATAATTCTTAATTTACTAAAAAAAAATAATAGTCTATTAATACTAGAAAAAATAAAACATAATTATCCTCATTGTTGGAGACACAAAAAGGCAGTCATCTTTCGGACTACTCCTCAGTGGTTTATAGGATTAGATCAAAATAAATTAAGAGAAATTTCTTTGAATTTTATAAAAAAAATAAACTGGATACCAAAATGGGGAAAAAAAAGAATGGAATCTATGTTATTAAATCGTCCAGATTGGTGTATTTCTAGACAAAGAACATGGGGAGTTCCTATACCTTTTTTTATACATAAAAAAACCAAACAATTACATCCCGAGACTATATTTATATTAAAAAAAATATCTGAAAAAGTATCTCGTTCAGGAATAGAAATATGGTGGGATTTAAATTTAGAAGAAATAATAAAAAAAGATGCTCATCTATATGAAAAAAGTCTAGATGTACTAGATGTTTGGTTTGAGTCAGGATCAATGCAAATTTCTGAAATATATATTAATGATGCCATTAAAAAAGAAGTTTCAGATATATGCATAGAAGGATCAGATCAATATAGAGGCTGGTTTATGTCTTCTATTTTATTATCTACTGCTACTATAAAAAAACATCCTTTTAAAACAATTTTAACCCATGGTTTTACTGTTGATCAAAACGGCTATAAGATGTCAAAATCAATAGGAAATTCGGTAAAACCAAAAGAAATTATTAAAAAATTAGGAGCCGATATTTTAAGACTATGGGTAGCTTCTACTGATATTTCTGAAAATATTTCAATTTCTGATGAAGTGCTCAAACAAACCAGTGATCACTATAGGAAAATAAGAAATACTATTCGATTTTGTATTTCTAATTTATATGATTTTGATACAGAAAAAAATCTTGTTTCTTCTAATAAAATGTTATTATTAGATCAATGGATTATCGAAAAAACAAATTCTATTCAAAAAAAAATAATTTATTTATATAATACTTATAAAATTCATGATGTTTTTCAAAAAATATTATATTTCTGTTCAATATATCTAAGTTCTTTTTACTTTGATATTATTAAAGATAGACTTTATACTACTCAAAAAAATGGAATTCCTAGAAGAAGCTGTCAGACTAGCTTATACTATATTTTACAAACCATCAATAGATGGATTGCTCCTATATTACCGTTTACAGCAGATGAATGCTGGAATTACCTTCCAGGAAATAAATCTAAATACATTTTTACTGAATATTGGTTTGATGGATTATTTAATCTTCCTAAAGATATTAAAATCAATAATTTTTTTTGGGAAAAAATTATAAAAATAAAAAATGAAGTTAATAAAATTTTAGAGAAATGGAGATTAAAAAAAATTATAAAAACTTCATTAGAAGTTTCTGTAACTATTTACTTAGATAAAAAAGATATTTTTTTATTAGAAACATTAAAAAATGAACTAAAATTTATATTTTTAACGTCTGAAGCAAAAATACAAAAATATTCCAAAGCTCCTGAAAGTGCTTATCAAAGTACCAAAATAAAAGATTTGAAAATCTTTTTAGAAAAAATAAAAGGAAAAAAATGTCTTCGATGCTGGCATTATTTTATTTCAGAAAAAAAAATAAAACAAGAAAATAAAATAAAAAAAATTTGTAATAGATGTAAAAAAAATGTTTTTGGAAACGGTGAAGAAAGATTCTTTCTATAAAAAAAAATTTATAAAAATAAGTATTTTTCTAAAAAAGTCTTCTATTTTTAAAAAAATAAAAAGAACTATCCTTTTTTAAATTTAAAATTTAATTTTTTAAACATTAAATATTTCAAATATAAATATTTCAAAATATATTTTGAAATATTTAATAAGACAGTATTTTTTAAATTCATAATTTATAATAAATAAAATTATTATTTTTTTAATAAAAATCTAAAAAGATAAGCAATCTACATGTTTTATTATCCTATATAAATAAAAAATGATTTATATAAAAAATTATAAGTATTTTTTTTATAAAATATAAATTTTAAAAATATTAATAGTAAAAAATACAATTTCCCATTTTAGAATATTTATGACAATAATTGTTTTATAGGTATAATAAAAATATTAAAAAAATAAAAAAGAGAAAAAATTTTGGAAAAATATACAAGAATTGCAATTTTCGGTGCATTAGGAAAAATGGGAAAGATAATAATAAAACAAATTCATCAAAATTCAAACTTCAATATAACAACTGCTATTGTTAAAAAAAATGATCCTAATATTGGAAAAGATATAGGAAAAATTTTAGGTATTAAAAATAGTAATATTGTTACTAGTGATAATTTAGAGGAAAAAATAGAATTTTTTGATATTTTAATTGATTTTAGCTCTACATCTGCAACATTAAATAATCTTTTTCTTTGTGAAAAATACAAAAAAAAAATGATTATTGGAACTACTGGATTTAAAAAATCAGAAATTGAAAAAATAAAAAAAAGCTCTAAAAAAATAGCTATTATTTTTTCAGCTAACTTTAGCATAGGAATTAATTTAATTCTAAATACATTAGAAAAAATTACAAAAACATTAATTTCTACCTCTGATGTTGAAATCATAGAATATCATCATAATAAAAAAATAGATGCTCCTTCTGGAACCGCTTTGATGTTAGGTAAAAAAATTGCTGATACAATGAAATGGAAACTAGAAAATCATTCTATATATGAAAGAAAAGGAAAAATCGGAGTAAGACCAACAAAAAAAATTGGATTTTCTACAATTAGAGGAGGAGATATTATCGGAGAACATACAATTATGTTTGCAAGTTCTGGAGAAAGAATAGAAATAACTCATAAAGCAAGTAACAGAGCTCTTTTCGCTAATGGAGTTATAAAAGCTTTAAAGTGGATTTTAAAAAAAGATATCGGATATTTTAATATGGAAGATGTGCTTAAAATATAAATTTAAAAAATAGATAAATTTACTAATTTTTAGTATTATTTATATAAAAAATATATTTTTTAAAATATTTTTAAACCATTAATTTTAATAATTGGAGTTTCATTTGAGAAAATCGGCAATATTAGTTCTAGAAGATGGAACTATATTTTATGGGAAATCTGTTGGAAAAACTGGCTCCACTGTAGGGGAAGTTGTATTTAATACTTCTATGACTGGTTATCAAGAAATACTGACTGATCCTTCATATTCTAATCAACTAATTGTATTAACTCATCCTCATATAGGAAATGTTGGTGTAAATTTAGAAGACGAAGAATCAAATAAAATTTATGCTAAAGGCTTAATTGTTAGAGATATTTCTTTAATTTCTAGTAACTATAGAAGCATTACTACTTTACCAGAATATTTAAAAAAAAATAATATTTTATGTATCTCCGATATAGATACAAGAAAACTGACTCGTATCATACGAACAAAGGGATCTCAAAATGGATGTATTATTTGCGGAAAAGAATATAAAAACGTAGAAAAAGCTAAATTTAAAATTAAAAAATTTATGGGTTTACAAGGTTTAGATTTAGTTAAAAACGTTTCTACTCTTTCTACTTATAAATGGAAAGAAAATCTAAGTCCTTTAAAAATTAAAAATAATAATATTATTATTGACAATAAAAAAATATTTTTTAACATAATTGTTTATGATTTTGGCATAAAAAAAAACATGTTAAAAATGTTAGCTGATAGGAATTGTTCCCTTACTGTTGTTCCTGCAAAAACTAGTTTTGAAAAAGTTATGAAATTATCTCCAGATGGAATTTTTTTATCTAATGGTCCTGGAGATCCTAGGCCATGTGAATACATTATAAATACCATAAAAAAATTTTTAAAGATAAATATTCCTATGTTTGGGATTTGTTTAGGTCATCAACTTCTAGCATTAGCTAGTGGAGCTAAAATAATTAAAATGAAGTTTGGACATCATGGAGCAAATCATCCTGTAAAAAATATAATTTCTAATTCCGTTATGATCACATCTCAAAATCATGGATTTACGATAGATGCTAAATCAATTTCTAAAGATATTAAAATAACTCACAGGTCACTATTCGATAATTCTATTCAAGGAATAAAGTGGAACAAAAAACCTGTATTTAGTTTTCAAGGACATCCTGAAGCTAGTCCAGGACCGCATGATTCTGCATTACTATTTAATGATTTTATTAATTTAATAAAAATATATTTAAACCAAAAAAATTCAGGAAAAAATAAAAATGCCCAAAAGAACTGATATTAATTCAATTTTAATTCTTGGAGCAGGTCCAATAATTATTGGACAAGCATGCGAATTTGATTATTCTGGTGCTCAAGCGTGTAAAGCATTACGGGAAGAAGGATATAAAACTATTTTAGTTAATTCGAATCCTGCTACTATAATGACTGATCCCGATATGGCTGATGTTACTTACATTGAACCAATTCATTGGAAAATTATTGAAAAAATTATTAAAAAAGAAAAACCGAATGCCTTGTTACCTACTATGGGAGGTCAAACTGCTCTTAATTGTGCCTTAGAATTAGAAAATAGAGGAATATTATCTGATAATAAAGTACTAATGCTAGGAGCAACTGCTGATGCAATAGAAAAAGCTGAAAATAGAAAATTATTTGAAAAATTAATGAAAAAAATAGGATTAAAAACACCTAAATCAGGAATTGCACATAATATGAAAGATGCTTACCAAACATCTAAAAAAATTGGTTTTCCTTGCATTATTAGACCTTCTTTTACAATGGGTGGATCTGGAGGAGGAATTGCTTATAACCATGAAGAATTTAAAGAAATTTGTGAAAAAGGAATTGAACTTTCCCCAACTCATGAGTTATTAATTGATGAATCATTAATTGGATGGAAAGAATACGAAATGGAAGTAGTAAGAGACCAAAATGATAATTGTATTATTGTATGTTCTATAGAAAATTTAGATCCAATGGGGATACATACTGGAGATTCTATTACTATAGCGCCTGCTCAGACTTTAACTGATAAAGAATACCAATTAATGCGAAATGCTTCCATAAAAATTCTACGAGAAATTGGATTAAAAACAGGAGGTTCGAATGTTCAATTTGCAGTAAATCCTAAAAATGGAAAAATGATAGTTATTGAAATGAATCCTAGAGTTTCTAGATCTTCTGCTTTGGCATCTAAAGCAACAGGTTTTCCAATTGCTAAAATTGCTGCTAAATTAGCAGTAGGTTTTACTCTTGATGAATTAAGAAATGATATCACTAGTAAATCTTCTCCTGCTTCTTTTGAACCTTCTATTGATTACATCGTTACAAAAATACCAAGATTTAATTTTGAAAAATTTAAAGGTTGTAATGATCGATTAACTACTCAGATGAAATCAGTCGGAGAAGTTATGGCAATAGGAAGAACCTTTCAAGAATCTATTCAAAAAGCTATACGAGGATTAGAAACTAATACCACTGGTTTTAATTCTAAATTTTCTAAAAATTATGAAAATAATTTAACTCAAATTAAATTCGAATTAAAAAATCCTGGATCCGAAAGATTATGGTATATCGGGGATGCTTTTAGAGCAGGTATATCTATTCACAATGTTTACAAGTTAACTTCAATAGATCCATGGTTTTTAGTACAAATAAAAGAATTAATTGATATAGAAGAAAAACTAAAAAAAACAAAAATTTCTGAAATTAATAAAAATTATTTATATTTTTTAAAAAGAAAAGGATTTTCTGATGAAAGAATAGCTTTCATTATAAAATGTTCAGAAAAAGAAATTAGAGAAAAAAGAGAACAATATAATTTACATCCTGTATATAAACGTGTAGATACTTGTGCCGCAGAATTTTCTACAGAAACAGCATATATGTATTCAACATGGGAAGAGGAATGTGAATCACATCCTACTAACAATAATAAAAAAATTATAATATTAGGAGGAGGACCTAATAGAATAGGTCAAGGAATTGAATTCGATTATTGTTGTGTTCATGCTGCCTTGTCACTACGAAATTCTGGATTTGAAATAATTATGATTAATTGTAATCCAGAAACAGTTTCTACTGATTATGATATTTCTGATCGATTATATTTTGAACCCGTTACGTTAGAAAATGTATTAGAAATTGTTAGAATAGAAAAACCATATGGAGTAATTATTCAATATGGCGGACAAACACCCTTAAAATTAGCTAAACTTCTTCAAAAAGAAAATGTTAAAATACTTGGAACAAGTCCAGAAAACATAGATAAAGCGGAAGATCGAAATAAATTCCAGTTAATGATAAAAAAATTAGGATTAAGACAACCTAAAAATTCAACTGTTATTAATTTAAAAGAAGCTTTATGCGAAGCAAAAAATATTGGTTATCCTATTATAGTACGTCCATCTTATGTAATAGGCGGAAGTTCAATGGAAATCATATATAATGAAAATTATTTAATAAAATACTTTAAAAATAAAGCTATTTCATTAAAAAATATTCCTATCTTACTTGATCATTATTTACAAGGTGCTATTGAAGTCGACGTAGATGCTGTATGCGACGGAAAAAATGTTTTAATCGGAGGTATTATGGAACATATCGAGCAAGCTGGAATTCACTCTGGAGATTCTGCATGTTCTTTACCTACTTATACTTTAGATAAAAAAATACTAGAAAAAATTAGAATTCAAGTAAAAAAAATATCTTTTGAATTATCAGTTTTAGGATTAATAAATATTCAATTCGCTATTAAGAATAAAAAATTATATGTTTTAGAAGTTAATCCAAGAGCGGCTAGAACCATACCTTTTGTTTCTAAAGCTACAGGAATAGCATTAGCAAAAATTTCTGCTTTAACTATAGTTGGAAAAAGTCTAATTTTACAAGGTATTACAAAAGAAATTATTCCTTCTTTTTACTCTGTAAAAGAAGTAGTACTTCCTTTTAATAAATTTGATAAAGTTAATCCATTACTAGGTCCCGAAATGAGATCCACTGGAGAAGTTATGGGGATAGGTAAAAATTTCTCAGCTGCTTTCTCTAAAGCATTATTAGGTGCTCAAATAAGCGTAAAATTACCCGGTAGAGCTCTACTATCTGCAACAAAAGAAAACAATATAACAAATATTATTAACTTAGCTATTAAATTAAAAAAAATAGGTTTTAAGTTAGACTCTACTCATGAAACATTTAAAATTTTAAAAAAAGCTGGAATTTACTCAAGATTTGTTAATAACATTAATGAAGGCCGTCCTAATATCCAAGACAGATTAAAAAATAAAGAATATTCATATATAATCAATATTTCTAATTCTTATAAAGAAATTGAAGAATCTAAATTAATATGTTCTAATGCTTTAGAATATAAAATACATTATGATTCTACTTTAAATGGAGCATTTGCAACTATTATGGCACTTAATAATGATCCCATAAAAAAAATATGTTCATTACAAGAAATACATAAAAAAAAATATGACTTTTAGTTTAATAGCTGCTGTAAGTAAAAATTTAGTAATAGGATTTAAACAAAAAATACCTTGGTACATACCAGAAGATTTATATTGGTTTAAAAAAAATACTATTAATAAATATGTTGTAATGGGTCGAAAAACTTGGGAAACATTACATTGTAAACCCTTACCTATGCGAAAAAATATCATCATTAGTAGTAATCCGATTACTACTAAGGGAGTTATTTCTTTTTTATCTATTAAAGAATTATTTCAATTCGAGATGAAAAACAAAAAAAAAGAAATTATGATTATTGGTGGATCAAGTATCTATTTCCAAATGTTCCCTTATGTTGATAAATTATATATTACAAGTATTAATCTTTATACTCAAGGAGACTCATATTTCCCCAATTTTTTAAACAAAAACATATGGAAAGCAACTTTTTATAAAAAGAATTACTATTTTTCTGATTTAAAAAAAATAGAATTCTGCTTTAATATATTAGTTAGAAAAACCAAGTGAACTTAAATATCAAAATTGAACAAATTTTTTTTTATCTTCAAATCGAAACATTGTTAATCCTCCTCCCCAACAACAACCTGTATCTAATGGTATTACCCAATCTGGAGTTTTAGTTCCTGATAAAGTTGACCAATGTCCAAAAAAAACTTTATAATTTTCGCTAATAGCAGGGTTTTTAATTTCATACCAAGGTTTAATTTTTTTTTTAATAAAAGATGGATTTTCTTTAGAATTCATTTCTAAGCTACCATCTAAATAACAATATCGCATTCTCGTTAAGACATTTACAGAAAATCTAAATCGGAAAATTCCAGTTAATTTATCTTTCCAATAATTTGGATAATCTCCTCTAATAGAATTTAGAATATTAAAATAATTTTTTTTCTTTAATAATAGTTTACATTCTTTAGCACATTTTTTTGCTGTTTCAATATTCCATTGAGGAGAAATTCCAGCATGAGAGATTAGTATTTTCTTTTCTTCTTCTACTCTTAATAAGGGTTGATTTCGTAACCACCTAATTAATTCATCAAGGTCGCTTGATTTTAATAATTTAGTTAAATTATCTTTTTTAGTATGCTTTCTTAATCCAGAATGTATCAATAACAAATTTAAATCATGATTTCCTAACACTATTTTCGCTGATTTTTCCAATGAAAAAATATATTGGAGAACACTTAAAGAATCAGGGCCTCTTGAAACTAAATCTCCACTTAACCAAAGTACATCTTTAGACGGATTAAATTTAACTTGTTCTAATAACAATTTTAATTCTTTATAACAACCATGAACATCTCCTACAAAATAATTACTCATTTATTTTTTCCTAAATAATTAAAAATGTAACTAACAAAAAATATTTTTAATAAATTTTTTATTATATTTTAAAAACTAAATATAAAAAATTTTTCATTTTGGAATTAAAAAATTTTTTTTAACTAAATAATCAGTTAAACGACAATATTCAGATATTGATATATTTTCAGCTCTTAGTAAAGGATTAATCCCTAAATCATATAATTTTTTTTCAGAAAATAGTTTTGATAAACTATGTCGAACTATTTTTCTCCTTTGAGAAAATGCTATATTAGTAATATAAGATAATATCTTAACATTTTTCACATAATAAGGAGAACAAATATGTGGCTGTAAACGAATAAAAGAAGAATTAACTTTAGGAATAGGGAAAAAAGATTGTTTAGAAATATCTAATATTGGAGTGACTTTAAAAAAATACTGAATAATAACACTTAATTTTCCATAATTTTTTTTATTGGGATGAGCCTGAATACGATTTGCTACTTCTGTTTGAAACATAAAATGCATATCTTTTATAATACTACTAAATTCTATTAATTTTAGTAATAAAAATACTGAAATATTATATGGTAAATTTCCAAAAATTCGTATTGGTTTATTATTTTTCCTATAAAATTCTAAAAAATTAAATTTCATAACATTTTTAGAAAAAATTACCAATTTTTTTGAAGGAAAAAAATTTTTTAATTTTTTTGACAAATTTTTATCAATTTCTATAGCATATAGCTTTTCTATATATTCTAATATAGGAAAGGTTAAAGAACCTAATCCAGGACCAATTTCTAACAAAATCTCTCCTAATTTTGGGTTAATACTATTAACAATTTTACTAATAAAATTTTTATCAACTAAAAAATTTTGTCCTAATTTTTTAGAAGGTTGAAATGATTGCATTTTTTTTTGCATATAATATAACTCATTTTTTTTTAAAAAATACAGCATAAATTATTTTTTTTTTGTAAAAAATATTTTTTATAAAATAATAAAAAATATAAATTTTATTTTTTTCGATAAAGTATAAAATATATAAAACATAAATTAATATAAATGAAATGAGAATTTATGGAATCATGGTTAAAATTACTATTGCTGCAATCTTTAACTTATTCTTATATAATTATAATTATAATTTCTTTTTTGGAATCATTAGCAATAATTGGTTTGTTTTTACCAGGCATTGTTTTTATGTCTATGATAGGTACTTTAATAGGCAATCAAAGTTTAAATTTTTATTCAGCATGGGTAACAAGTAGTGTAGGATGTTTACTTGGAGATTGTTTATCCTATTTTCTAGGTTTAAAATTTAAGCACTGGTTGTATTTTTTAAAAAATATAAAAAGATATGAATCTGTTCTTTTAAAAATACAAAATACTGTTCGTACTCATAGTATGGCAACAATACTGATTGGTCGTTTTATTGGGCCTACCAGAGCTCTAATTCCAATGGTTTCAGGAATGTTAAAATTATCTTTTAAAAAATTTATAATTCCTGATATGATTGGCTGTTTGTTATGGCCTCCTATTTGTTTTTTTCCCGGAATTATAACAGGAATAGTAATAGATTCCCCAAATTATAATGGAAATGATGATAATCTTAAATGGATATTATTAACAATACTTTTAATATTTTCTAGTGGAATATGGTTTTTATGGATAAATAGACATAAAAACTCTAATCAACTATTAACCCTATCATTATCAATAAAAAAAATTAATTATATTGGATATATATTAATTTTTTTTGGATCTATTGGATTTATTTTACTTCAATTTCATCCAAAAATATCATTTTTAAGACATGCGATAATAAAAATTATTTCTTTTTAATAAAAAATATTCATTTAAAAAAATTTGTAAAAGTTAAATACTATATTTTTAAAATAATCGGCACGGAGGGATTTGAACCCTCGACCACTGACACCCCATGACAGTGCGCTACCAAACTGCGCTACGTGCCGAAATTTATTTAAATAGTTTCTATTGTATTAAACATTTATAAAAAATAAAATATATTAACATTTTAATTTAGTTCACATAGATGAAATCTATATGTGTTATTTTAGGTTTAAATGCATGATAGTGAATTTCTTTAATTATAACAATATATTTTTTTTCAGAAACAATTAATTCTACTTCTTTTTTATTAAATTTTAAATTGATAATAATCTTATCATCTATTTGAATGTGCAAAATAGGTTTTTTTTTTCCATACACTATAGCTGGAAATTTATTATTTGTTCGTAAAAGTCTGCTAGCACTTTTTCCTATTTTTTTTCTTTCTACAGCATGAATAGTTAACATTATTTATTCCTATGAAATAAAAACATAAATTTTATATATTAATTTTTATAAAAAGTTAATAATTTTTACAAATCAAAAACAAATACTACATGGATTGTAATAAAGATATTTCTTGTTTCCACAAACTAGAATCAGTAGTTTCTAAAATTAAAGGAATATTTTCAAATTCTTTTTGTTTAATAATCCAATTAAAAGGAATTATTCCTATATTTCCTTTTCCTAAATTATGATGACGATCTAAACGACTATTAAAAGTTGATTTAGAATCATTTAAATGCATTCCTTTTAAGTACTTAAATCCTATAATTTCTTTAAATAATTTAAACGTATTCCTACAATCTTTTTCTGTTCTTAAGTCATATCCAGAAGAAAACAGATGACATGTATCTATACATATTCCTACTCTTGATTTATCATCAACTTTTTGTATTATTTTAAATAATTGCTCGAAACAAAACCCTATATTGGTTCCTTGTCCAGCAGTATTTTCTATTACTGCACTTACTCCTTTTACTTTTTCTAAAGCTATGTTAATCGAATCTGAAACAAGTTGTAAAGATTTATCTTTATTAATTTCTCTTAAAAAACTACCTGGATGAAAATTTAAATATAATAAACCTAGTTGCTGACAACGATATAATTCATCAATAAATGCTTTTCTAGATTTTTTTAATAATTTTTTTTCAGGATGACATAAATTAATCAAATAACTACTATGAGGTAGTATTTTAGATTTTTTAAATTTATATTTAGTGCATGCAGTTTTAAAATCTAATATCTCTAATTCACTTAACGGTAAAGATTTCCACCTTCTTTGATTTTTAGTAAAAAATGAAAAAGCAGTTGCACCCAGTTCATGAGCTCTAATAACTGCCATTTTTAATCCGCCTGCAGCACTTACGTGTGCTCCTATATATTTCATATTCTTAACTAATCCAAAAAAATAATAATGATATATATATGTATAGTACTATATGTTAAAAGAACAACATATTTTTTTAATAAATATTTTTTTTATTAAAAAAAAATATTTATTGAATAAAATTATTTTTTATTAATATATAATTTATAAACGATTATATTATTAATGTAAATAATACTCTTTAATTAATATTTAAAGAATTAAAATAAAATTTTTTATAAAAGCATAGTTTTTTACTATTAATTAATAATTAATATCTAATTTTTATAATTAACCTTATGAGAAAAAAATGAAAAAAAAAAAATATTTAACTATTTATGAAACTATTCATAAATTAGAAAATTTTTGGACTGAAAATGGATGTACTATTATTCAACCTCTTGATATTTCTGTTGGAGCAGGTACATTTCATCACAAAACATTCTTTTCTACTATAAATAGTACTCCTGCTAAATTTGGATATATTCAACCTTCTAGAAGACCTTATGATGGAAGATATGGAAAAAATAATAATCGTTTACAACATTACTATCAATTTCAAATTATAATTAAACCAGTTCCATCAAATATTCAAGAACTTTATTTAGAATCTCTAAAACATATTTTTATTGATCCTTCTGAAAATGATATACGTTTTATAGAGGATAATTGGGAAAATACTACTTTAGGAGCCTGGGGGGTTGGATGGGAAGTATGGTTAAATGGAATGGAAATTACTCAATTTACATATTTTCAACAAGTAGGAGGATTACACTGTGATCCTATTACAGTTGAAATTACATATGGACTAGAAAGAATTTGTATGTATATACAAAACGTTACAAACGTATATAAATTAATCTGGAGTAAAAATAAAAAAAATAGTATTACTTATAAAGATTTATTTCTTAAAAATGAAATAGAACAATCTTCTTATAATTTTAAACATTCTAATATTCAATTATTACTAAATCTTTTTGAAAATCATTTATTAGAATCTAAAAGATTATTATCTCTTAATCCTGCATTATTAATTCCATCATATGAACATGCTTTATATGCTATACATAATTTTAATTTGTTAGATGCTAAAAAAACTATGTCTTCTTCAGAAAGACAAAAAAAAATTCTTTTTATACGTGCATTAACTAAAGAAATAGCCACTAAATATAAAAACCTATAACGATTTTTATTAAGAGGACTTATACTATGAAAAAAATATTTTTATTTGAATTAAGAACAGAAGAACTTCCTGCAGATATACTTCGAGACCTATCAGAATCTTTTTTTAATAATTTTAAAAAATTATTAATTGTTTATCATATAAAATATGAAAAAATATTTTGCTTTACAACACCAAGAAGACTAGCAATTAAACTATATTTATTAAGTAATGAAAATTACTATAGTTTTTCTAAAGAAAAAAAAATAATTAGTTTAGTAAAATTAAATGAGAAAGAAAAAAAAAATCCTAAAAAAGTTATTTATTTTTTATCTAAAATCATTAACTTTTCTATTAAAAAAATTATTTCTTCTAAATTAATGAAATGGGATAGTAATGAATACAGATTTTATAGACCTGTTAGAAATATTTTAGCTTTATTGAATAAAGAAATTATTGATATTAAATTATTTAATATTTCAGCTACTCGAACAACTACAGGGCATTTATTAATGCATAATCAAAAAATTACTTTAACTCATGCGAAAGAATATCCTTCTTTATTAAAGAAAGAAGGAAAAATAATACCGGATTATGAAGAAAGAAAAAAAATAATACTCAAGAAAATGTTAAAAAAAACAAAAAAAATAAATGGAATTTGTAAAATTAATAAAAATTTATTAGAAGAAACAACCTCATTGGTAGAATGGCCTGATATTTTAATAGGAAAATTTGAAAAAAAATTTCTAAAAATTCCATTAAAAATATTAATTCATGTTATACAAAAAATTCAGAAATGTTTCCCAATATATGAAAAATCTAATAAGTTAAAAAACTATTTTTTAATTGTCACTAATATTATTACAAAAAATAGTAAAAAAATTATTTTTGGAAATGAAACTGTTATACATTCACGATTATTAGATATTGAATTTTTTTTAAAAAAAGATAGTTTTATAAAATTAGAAAATTATCTTCCTAATTTAAAAAATATAATATTTCAAGAAAAAATAGGAACTATATTCGATAAAACAATACGATTAAAAAAATTATCAGAATGGATTTCTATTTTTACTAAAGCAGATCTAAAAGACGCTATTCGTGCTTCTATGTTATCAAAATGCGATCTTGTTACTAACATGGTTTTTGAATTTCCAGAATTACAAGGTATTATAGGTAGTTATTATGCTGCATATAATAACGAATCTCTTCCAGTAATTAACGCTATTAAAGAACAGTATTATTTATTCAAAAGAAATAAAAAAATTCCATCTCATCCAGTATCCTGTACTTTATTAATAGCAGATAAAATTGATACTATTTCTAGTATGTTTTCAATTAATAAAATACCTTCGGGAGAAAAAGATCCTTTTTCATTAAAAAGAGCAGCTTTAGGAATAATTAAAATAATTTTATTTAATCAAATTAATATCAATTTAACTGAATTAATTAAAAAATCAATTGATTACATTCCTTTAAGTAATAATAAAAAAATAATATTTCAAATAAAACAATTTATTTTAAATCGATTATTTAATTTTTATAAAGATCAAGGATATTCTATTAAAATAATTAAATCTGTTTTGTCCTTAGAATTAGAAAAATTAATAGAAATTAATAATAGAATAATTGAAATATCTTCTTTAAAAAGTGAGCTAATATTACTGATTGCAATTTATAAAAGAATTCAAAATATATTAAAAAAAAATAAAGAAAAAATTAATACTACTATTAATGAAAAAATTTTAATTGATTTAAGTGAAATAGAATTATTTCATGCTTTTAAAAGGTCAAAAAAAATAATAAATGAACTTTTAGACAAAAAAAAATATAAAAACTCATTACTTGAAATAATTAATTTACAAAATTTTATAGAAAAATTTTTTAAAACAACAATCATTTATCATGAAAACCAAGATATTCGTTTAAATCGTTTATTACTTTTACAAAAAATAAAGAAAATTTTTTTAAAAATTACAAACTTTTCGTTATTAATTTAACTTAAATTAAATTAGTTGTTTTAACTTAACTATTTTTTATAAAAAGTAAATTATTCAATGCTTTTATTTTCTTTTAAAAAAAAATAAATATATGTTATATATATCTATATGATATATATAATATATTTTAGTAAAAAAATATATAAAAACATAGATTTAATTAATTCTTTTAAAATATTTTTTAAACATAAAAAATTAGAAAAAAATTATTAATTATTTAATAAATATTTATTTCTTTTTATTATCTTTTATTTAGATAAAAAATATAAAAATTCATAAAAAACATGATAAAAGTTATTAACTAATAATAGTTAATATTTTATTAAAAAAATACTGCTATTTTTTTAATAGTAAAAATTTTTAATAAATTTTTTTAATTCATTTTTTTTAATTGATTGCCTTAAATCATTCATAAGTGTTGAATAATAAGAAATATTATGAATAGTATTCAATCTGATACCTAAAGTTTCATTGCTTTTATCTAAATGATGTAAATATGCTCTGCTGTAATTCTTACATGTGTAACATGTACATTCCGAATCTAAACTCAAATGATCACTTTTATATTTTGAATTTCGAATTCTAATTATTTCTTTTTTTGTAAATAAAAAACCATTCCTAGCATTTCTAGTAGGAATAACACAATCGAACATATCAATTCCTTTACTTACAGCTTCTACAATATCTATCGGTTTTCCTACACCCATTAAATATCTTGGTTTTTTTTCAGGCAATTTTAAAGAAATTTTTTCGATTAAAGAATACATTATTTTTTTTGGCTCTCCTACAGCAAAACCTCCTAAAGCATATCCGTCAAATCCAATTTTTAACATTTCATAAATTGAAAAATATCTTAAATCTTTAAACATTCCTCCTTGAATAATTCCAAATAACATATTTTTATTATTTTTTTTATTAAATTGTTTTTTACTTCTTTTAGCCCATCTTAAGGATCGTTCAACAGAAGTTTTTACTTTATCCCAGCTATTTGGATAAGAAATACATTCATCAAAACACATTACGATATCCGATTGTAAAAAATGTTGAATATCTATTGATTTTTCAGGAGTTAAGAATAGTAAATTTCCATTTTCTGGGTTTTTAAAATTTACTCCTTTTTCTAATACTTTACAAAAATTGGATAAACTAAAAATCTGATATCCTCCAGAATCAGTAAGTATTTTTCCATTCCAATTCATAAAATTATGCAAATTACCAAAAGAATTTATAATATTTTCTCCCGGACGAAAATATAAATGAAAAGCATTTCCTAGTATTAAGCGTATACCGATTTTTTGTAAATCTTCCGAAGAAACACCTTTAACACAACCATATGTACCGACTGGCATAAATACAGGAGTTTCTATACTTACTTCTCCTAAATTTAAAATACCATATCTTGCTAAACCATCTTTATGTAAAACCTGAAATTTCAAATTCTCACCTTTAAAAAAAAGTTATAAGGTAATAAGATTTAAGTATCTATTATTTAATTAAAAAAACATTTTTATTTTCATTTTTTTTTTTTTGGTAATGAACATTGCATCTCCGTAACTTAAAAATCTATATTTTTTCTTGATCGCTTCTTTATAAACATTAATGGTATTTTTACAACCTAAAAAAGAAGCTACTAATAATATCAATGTTGATTTTGGAAGATGAAAATTTGTTATTAACGCATCAGCCATAGTATGCTTATAGCCAGGGTAAATAAAAATATTTGTTTTTCCAAAAAAAGAAATTTTTCTCTTGTTTTTTTTTCTATAAATTTGAAGAGTTTCAAGAGCTCTTATTGTACTAGTTCCGACAGCTATAACTCGATTCCCTCCCCTTTTGCATTTTTCTATTTTATCTATAACTTCTGAATTTATTCTTACATATTCTGAATGCATTACATGATCTTTAATGTTATTTGTTTTAATCGTTTGAAATGTTCCTAAACCAATATGTAAAGTGATAAATGCAAATTGAAAATTTCTTTTTTTTAATTTATCTAATAAAAAATGATCAAAATGTAAACCTGCAGTAGGGGCAGCTATCGACCCTGGTTCACTACCATAAATCGTTTGATAAGAAATTTTATCATGAATATTATCTTTTCGATGAATATAAGGAGGTAGAGGAACATGTCCTAAACAATATAATAAGTCTAACACTTTTTTTATATTATGAAATTTTATTTCAAAACATTTTTTTTTTATTGATATTATAGAACAATAAAATTTATCTTTTTCCCCACATATAAAAACATCTCCTATTTTAGAAAAATTAGATGATCGAATTTTTGCTATTACTGTAGTATCATTTTTTATTTCCAAAACAAAAATTTCTACTTTTCCGCCTGTTTTTTCTCTTATTCCAAAAATTCTAGCCGGAATAACTTTAGTATTATTAAATATTAACAAATCTTCAGGATTAAAATAATTAATAATATTTTTAAAAAAAGTATGTTTAATATTTCCATTTTCACCGTTAACTAATAATAATCGGCTTTCGCTTCTTGATGGAAGCGGATAATAAGGTATATGAGATTTAGGTAAAAAAAAATCAAAATCAGAAAAATAATACATATTTTATTGAATAAGACATATAAATTTTTTATTTAATTTATTAAATTATCATATTTTTAATAAAATGTATAAAAATATATATTTCAAAAAGTAAAAATTTTAATAAAAAACTATTTATTTCTTAAAATAATATTAAACTTGGCTTTTAATCGTAAAATACATTTTTCTACTAACTTTAAAATTTCATCTTCCATTAACGTTTTAAACTGATTTTGAAAAAATAAACTAATTGTCATGCTTTTCATTCCTTTAAAAAATTTTTTATCAGTATATATATCTATTAAAGAAACTTTTTTTATATTTTTAGGTGATATTAATTGACATTCTTTGTAAACATCATTAAAAAAAATTTTATCAGATATTAAGAATGATATATCCTTATTACTACTTGGATAAACGGAAATATTTTTAATACTAAAAAAATTGAAAGGAAATAAATTTTTAATTGATATTTCAAATAAAAAAACAATATCTTTTAAATTAAATTTCTTAATTAAAATTGGGTTTAAAGTACCAATTCTCCCAATTGATATGTCATTTAATAATATTTCTGCACTTTGTTGACAATGTAATCCAGGGAAAATTTTAGGAAAAAAAGAAATACTAGAATGATAACCCGTTAAAAAAAACATAGATTCTAAATCATCTTTCAAATCAAAATAATTTAATTTTCTATCTGCTATATTCCAATGTTTCTCTGTTATAGCCCCGCTTATTGCTCCAGAAATAAATAATTCTTGTTTTATTTCAAATTCTTTATTTTCATTAATTTTAAAACATAAACCTGTTTCAAATAAACGAATAGATGTTTCTTGTCTATTTTGATTATATGCAATAGTGTTTAATAAACCAACAAATAATGTTTGTCTCATAGAAGACATTTCTATTGAAATAGGATTTAATAAATTGATTGTTTTTTCATTTTTAATAAAATAATTTTGCTGTAAAGGATTTATAAAAGAATAACTGATTATTTCACTATAACCTTTATAAAGAAACATATTTTTTATGTCTTTTAAACAAAATAAAAGCTCATTTTTTTTATTAACAATATTTTTTGATTTTATTGGAGTAGAAAGAATTTTATTACATCCTTTTATTCGAATTATTTCAGAAATAATATCTTCTTCAAAAAAAAGATCATAACGCCATGTAGGTATAATTACTCTCCAAATATTATCTTTGTACTCTGATAATTCAAATCCTAAATTAATTAAAATTTTTTTTATTTCAATAATATTTATTGTATATCCTAAAATTTTTTTAATTTTTTCTAAATGTAAAAAAACTTTTTTTTCTTTAAAATAATTAGAGAATACATTCTCTTTTATAATCGATCCTGAAAAACCTCCACAAATTTGTACTACTAATGCAGTAGCATACTCTACAGCATAAGTTTGTAACTTAAAATCTATTCCTCTTTTATACGTTTCTAGAATCTTATGAGAAATATATTTATGATTTGATAAAGTTTTAGCATATTCAGGAGTTAAAAAAATACTACTTAAAAGAACATTGCTAGTATTAAAAGAAATTGCATTATCTTTTGAATTTAAACCAGAAGGTATAAAAATTATTTCTGATTTTTTATTTGTAACAACAACTATTTTTTTTTCTAAAATGATTGATTTTTTTTCTTTTATTTTAAATATCTCATTTTTTTTAGAAAATCGAACTTTTAAATTTATATTATTACTGTTCCAGGAACATATATGTAAAGGTTGATTTAATTCAATCAATACATAATTAATAATATTAAAAATAATATTTTTTTCTAAAAAAATATGAGAACTTCTTAATTTTTCTTTCATCCAAAAAGGAGTATCTACCGATAAATTAACATTTTTAATAATTCTCCCTATATATTTTGGAGACTCTTTACAAGTTAATATTTTAATATTTCCTAAACTTTTTATTTTAACAGGTAAAAAATTTTTTTTTAGTTGAAAAAAATTTAAATTATTTAAAACAGATACTTCTCTTGCTATACCAATAATTCCTAATACATCAGCACGATTAGAAGGAATACTAATATTGATAATAGAATCATTTAAAGGAAAATATTTCTGTACATCTTCTCCAATTAAAGCATTAAAAGGTAATTCAATTATATTATTGGTATAGTTATCAAACATGCCTAATTCTTGAAATGAACACAATATTCCTTCGGATAATTCATTCATTATTACTTTTGAAAAAACTTTTTTATTTTTAAAAATTGTACTTCCTTTGACAGCTACAGCAACTTTTATTCCTATTTTACAATTTTTAGCATTACTAATAACTTGAATATTTTTTTCTTTTTCTATTTTAACTTGAAGAATTTTTAATTTCTTAGATTTAGGATGTATATCACAATATATAATTTTTCCTACTACTATTTTTTTAAATTGATTCGATTTATTAATCAATATTTCTGATTCTAATCCAGCTTGAGTCATTTGATTACAAATTTCTACACCATTAACTAAAGGATTTATCCACTCAAATAACCATTTTTTACTAAATTTCATTAAAAATATCACCTAATTTTTTATTTAAATTGTTTTAAAAAACGCAAATCATTTTCAAAAAATAAACGAATATCAGTAACTTTATTACGTAACATTACTAGTCTTTCTACTCCCATTCCAAATGCACATCCTTGATATTTATCAGTATTAACATTTATTTTTTTTAAAATTGTAGGATGCACCATTCCACAACCTAATATTTCTATCCAATATTTTTCTTCTTTTAAAATATCAACTTCCATTGAAGGTACTGTAAATGGAAAAAAAGAACTTCTGAAACGTTTAGTTACTTTTTCTTTAAAAAAAGAATCGATAAATGAACTCATTATCCATTTTAAATTAGAAAAATTTATTTTTTTATCAATAACTAGTCCTTCTATTTGATGAAACATGGGAGTATGTTTAGCATCGTAATCATTACGATAAGCTTTTCCTGATACTAATGTTTTCACAGGAAATTTATTTTCTTTTAGTATTCTAATTTGCATACTAGACATTTGAGTTCGTAATAAATAATTGTTATTTATCCAAAAAGTATCATGAGATTCTCTTGCTGGATGATCTTTAGGAATATTAAGAGCATCAAAATTATGATATTCATCTTCTATTTCGAAATTACCATTAACTACATTAAAACCCATTTTAGAAAAATAATCTTCTATTTCATATATGGTTTTACTAATTGGGTGTATAGAACCAATATTAAATCGTTTACAAGGAAGGGTAACATCTATCTTTTCTGAATTAATTTTATTTTGTAAATTTGAGTTTAAAATTTTAGTTTCTTTAGATTTAATCAAATATTGAATTTCTTTTTTAATTTTATTTATTTCTATGCTCCATTTTTTTCTTTCTAATTGACATAAACAAGACATTTTTTTAAAAATTTCAGAAAAAATTCCTTTTTTTCCAAGAAAGATTATTTTTTTTAATTCTAATTCTTTAATATCTTTTATTTTTATAATGTTAGTTTTAAATAATTTAGTTTTTTTTAAAACCGATGTAATTTCATCATATATGCTCAATTTTATTACCTTTATTAATCTTTATCTATCATTTTTTAAAAAAATGAAAAAATAAAAAGAGGGAATATAAAGTTCCCTCCTCTTGTTTTTTTTTTATTTAGTTATATAAATTAAGAAAAAATTTATGCGGACGTATTCTCCAAAGCTAACTGTGATTTTTTGACTAGCAAGCTAAAAGCTAGCTTATCAGAAATTGCAATGTCTGATAAAACTTTTCGATTAATATTAACTAACGATTTTTTTAAACCAAAAATAAAATTACTGTATGACATTTGATGATATCGAATAGCAGCGTTAATTCTTATAATCCAAAGTTGACGAAATTTACGTTTTTTTTGACGTCTATCTCTATAAGCATATTGACCAGCTTTAATAACAGCTTGATTTGCTATTCTATATGCTCTAGATCGAGCACCATAATACCCCTTTGCTTCTTTTAAAGTTTTTTTATGACGAGCTCGAGCGACTGTTCCTCTTTTTATACGAGCCATTTTTTAACTCCCTACATGCTCGATGGAACATGCTTGTATTAGTATTTTAGTTTATGATATTATGCATAAGGTAAAAAAGATATAATTCGGTTGATATCACTTTTAGAAACAACTATCTTCGATCTTAAATGACGTTTTCTATTAGTTGTTTTTTTTGTTAAAAGATGTCTTAAATTTGCTTGTTTTCGTTTAAATTTACCTGATTCGGTTTTTTTAAAGCGCTTAGCTGCACTTTTTAAAGTTTTAATTTTTGGCATTAAAATAATTATTCTCTGTTAATAAAAAATTATGTTTTTAGAAATTTTTTTTTATTTATTTTTTTTAGGTGATAAAATCATTACCATTTGACGACCTTCTATTTTACGAGGAAAATATTCTATAACAGAAAATTGGAACAAATCATTTTTTATTCTTTTTAACATATTAATTCCTATTTCCTGATGCGCCATTTCTCTTCCTCTAAAACGTAATGTGATTTTAACTTTATCGCCATGTTTCAAAAATCGTATTAATTTTTTTAGTTTTACCGCATAATCTCCAACTTCAGTACTAGGACGAAATTTTATTTCTTTAATTTGAATAATCTTCTGCTTTTTTCTTTGTTCTTTAAGCAATTTAGTTTTTTCATATAAAAATTTTCCATAATTCATCATTTTACATACTGGTGGAGTTGCATTAGGACTTATTTCAACTAAATCTACTCCTAAAATTTCGGCTTTTTTTAAAGCATCT
This sequence comes from Buchnera aphidicola (Mindarus abietinus), assembly GCF_964059085.1. Classification (NCBI taxonomy): domain Bacteria; kingdom Pseudomonadati; phylum Pseudomonadota; class Gammaproteobacteria; order Enterobacterales; family Erwiniaceae; genus Buchnera; species Buchnera aphidicola. The sequence continues at coordinate 118,367 of NZ_OZ060398.1, read as the reverse complement.
TTTAAACTAAAAATACCTATTTGATCGCCTTTAACATCTGTTAAACGAACTTCCGATGCTCGAATTTCTTGATTAATTCGATTCATTCTTGATGAATGTATTCTTTTTCCGCCTTTAATACTTTATTCCTCCATTTGCAAAAAACTACGAGTGAAAATCTCATCTTTTATTCTTTTAAGAAAAGTTTTAAATTTAAGATTATTTATATTATTTCCTTGACTCGTTCGAAACGAAACTAAATCGTCTCTTACTTCTTTATCTCCACAAATTATAATATAAGGAATATATTTTGTTGTATAATACCTAATTTTAAAGCTAACAGATTCTTTTCTTAAATCTAATTTAACACGAATTCCTAATTCTAACATTTTTTTAGCTAATTTCCTTGCATAATTAACATGAATTTGATTGACATTAATTATTGCTACTTGTATGGGAGATAACCAAGTTGGAAATTTTCCTTTATATTCTTCTATTAAAATTCCAATAAATCTTTCCATCGAACCTAAAATTGCTCTATGAATTAATACTACTGGCTTTTTTTTATTTTTTTTATTTATATAAAAAGCATTTAATCGTTCAGGTAAATAAAAATCAAGTTGAATAGTTCCACATTGCCAAATTCGTTGTAAATTATCGGAAAAAGAAAATTCTATTTTTGGACCATAAAATGCTCCTTCTCCGATTTGATATTTAAATTTTATATTATTTTCTTTTAATACTTCAGATAAGTCTAACTCTGCTTGATCCCAAACAAAATTACTACCGATTCTTTGCTTTGGTCTAGTGGATAATTTAACTTGAATTTTTTCAAATCCTAATAGATGATAGATGTCATAAATCATTTTTATACAATTAGTAATTTCTGACCGAACTTGATCGGGAGTACAAAATATATGTCCATCATCTTGTGTAAACGATCTAACTCTCATTAAACCATGTAAAGAACCTGAAGATTCATTTCTATGACAAATTCCAAATTCTGCCATTCTAATAGGAAGATCTCTATATGACTTGATTCCAGTATTAAATATTTGTATATGTCCAGGACAATTCATAGGTTTAATACAGTAAATTTTATTTTCAGAAATTGTACTAAATATATTTTCGAAATAATTTTCTAAATGTCCGCTTTTTTCCCATAAAATTTTATCCATTATCAGTGGACTTTTTACTTCTTGATATTTATAAGTTACTAATTTCGATCGAATTAAATTCTCTAATTCCCTAAAAATAATCCACCCGCTATCATGCCAAAAAACCATTCCCGGAGAATCTTTTTGAATATGAAATAAATTTAATTTTTTAGAAATTTTTCGATGATCACATTCTTTTGATTTTTTAAGATTTAACAAATATTTTCTTAATTCTTCTTTATTAACCCATGCAGTTCCATAAATACGTTGTAACATTTTATTATCTTTATTTTTCTTCCAGTAAGCACCTGAAACTTTCAATAATCTAAAAAATCGACATAACTTAATATTTGCTACCTGTGGTCCATAAAAATCAACATTTTTTTCATGATAATATAGAAATAATGTTTCTATATTTTTATATTTTTTTTCAAGTTCATCGATTTTATACAATTCTTGTTTTTTTTTATATAACTCGTAAACTTCATTCCATTGAACTTGTTTTTTTATTATTTTATATTTTTTTTGAGATAATTTCTTCATTTTTTCTTGAATCAATTCGATATCCTGTAATGTTAAGGATCGATTTAAATCAAAATCATAATAAAAACCATTTTCTGTAATAGACCCAGTTGCTATTTTTGCATCCGGCCAAATTTTTTTTACAGAATATGCTAAAAGCTGCATGGTAGAAAACCGAATAAGATTTAAAGCTAATTTATCTTTAATTGTAACAAATTCTACATTGCTATCTTCATTAATTATTGTTTCTATATCTACAAGAATATTATTAACAATACCTGCTATAATAATTTTAGAAACATTAAATCCAGCATTATCAGCAATTTCTAACAATGAAACTGATTTATTGTAAACTTGATGATGACCATCAAGAAACGTGATAATGGGCATTTAGAAATCCTTAATTTTATTTTTTTATTAAAATGTTTTTAATATAATAAAAATTATTTTAAATTATTAAATTTGATTAAAAATTATGTAGTAATTACTAATGTCAGAAAATTAAATTAAAAAATGCTAGTCTATTTTTTGACTAGCATTAAAAAATTAAAATCGACTACTTACCGCATTAGATAAATTTTTTAATATAATTACAGTATCATCCCAACCTAAACAAGGATCAGTAATAGATTGACCATAATTTAAAATCTGACCTTCTATAACTTCCTGTGACCCTTCTTTTAAAAAACTCTCAATCATAACTCCAGATATAGATTTAGATCCATCTTTTATTTGTTTACAGATTGAATCCGATACTGAACATTGACGTTTGTGTTCTTTTAAACAATTTCCATGACTAAAATCAACCATTAAATATTCTAAAAGATTAAATTCTTTTAGTTGCTTAACAGCAAAAAGAATATCTTCTGAATGATAATTTGGGGATTTACCTCCTCTCATGATAACATGAGAAAAAGGATTACCACTGGTATGATTAATCGTCATTTTTCCATGTTTATCGGGTGCTAGAAATAAATGTCTTGCTTGAGCTGCTCGAATTGCATCTATTGCTATTCTAATATTTCCATCTGTTCCATTTTTGAAACCAACAGGACAAGATAGCGCAGAAGCCATTTCTCGATGAATTTGACTTTCTGTTGTTCTAGCTCCAATTGCTCCCCAACTAATGAGATCTGCTATGAATTGACCTATAACCATATCTAAAAATTCAGTTGCTGCGGGCATGCCTAATTTATTGATATCTAATAATAATTTTCTAGCTATCGACAATCCATAATTTACATCGAACGAACTATCCAAATTAGGATCTGAAATTAAACCCTTCCAACCAACTACTGTTCTAGGTTTTTCAAAATAAGTCCTCATAATAATTTCAAGAGTAGAGGAATATTTTTTTCTCAAAGTATTTAATTTGTTAGCATATTCAACAGCAGCTACAGGATCATGTACTGAACATGGCCCTACAATAACTAATAAACGTGAATCTTTTCCAGTAATAATATTAGCAACATTTTTTCTAGCACTAATAACATTATCCATAATTTCAGAAGTGATAGAATGATGTTTGGCTAATTCTACAGGGGTAATTAATGGATCTATCCTTATTGTACGCAATTCATCTGTTTTTTTCATTTTTTTCTCTAAATGAGTTTTTTGTATTCTGAAAAGAATAATAAGTCATAATTAATTATTTATTAATAATTATTAATTACAAAAGATATTTATCTATATTAATAAATTATATAAGTTATAAAAATATATATACTTTCTTTAAAATCATATAAATTCTTTTCAAAAGAAAATAAAGAAAAAAATTTTTTTAATAAAATATTTTTATATTTTTAATAATTTGTATGCATTTTTTCATATATTTAATTAGTACCAATATATTTTTTATATTTAAAAACATTTTTTGAAAAATATTTTTTAATTTAATATAAATTTGCATCTAGATATTAATAATTACATTTTTATATGTTTAAATTGCTTAAATTTTAAAAAGTATTTAATAAAAAAAATTTAAATTGCATGCTTAATGTAGGTTTTTTAAAAAATTTTTAGTTTTTTATTTATAAAAAACATAACATTAACTTTCAATATATAAAAATAAATATTTTTAATATTATATATATTAAATTATTAGTTAATAACTACTAATTTATAATTTTAAAAAAAAATATACTGAAATAAATCCCTCCTCCTGACTATTGTATATTCTTTTTATAGATATTTTTTTTTAATTGATATATTACTTTTTTGGATATTGATCCCGAATATGAAGTTTCATTCATCCAAGATGTAATTAATCGATAAGAAATTAGCAACACAACAGGGCCTATAAATAATCCTATCATTCCAAACGCTAATAACCCTCCTATTACTCCTGATAAAATTAATATTATAGGTAAATCTGCTCCTGTTCTTATAATCATTGGACGTAATATATTATCTAAAATAAAAAGAAAAAAACTCCAAATTAACAGAATCGTTCCTAACGTAACATCATTTTTCCAAAACAACCAAATTATAGCTGGAATTAATACAGGTAATGGACCTAACTGAATTAAACACAATGAAAACATTAATAACATCAATAAAGCAGAATAAGGAATACCTGAAATTACTAATCCCATTCCAGCTAACATTCCTTGAATAAATGCTGTTACAACAACACCTAAAGCAACAGATCTAACAGCCTGACCTGCTAATAAAACTACTGCATCTCCTGATTGATCTGCTAATCTAAAAGCAAAATATCGTAGAACATGGGCAATTTTTTCTCCTTTCCAATAAAGAAAAGTACTGAATATTGCTGTAAAAACAAGATGTATAAAGCAATGACCAATATTTTCAACTTGAGTTACAAAAAAATAAGTTGTTTTCCCTATATAAGGTTGTACTTGGCTAATTAATAATCCTCCTCCTCCATTTAATAATTTTTGATAAGAAAAAAATAATTTTTTTCCTATAATTGGTATATCCTGCAACCAAATTAAATTAGGAAAGCTAAAATTTCCAGATATAAAACAATTAATAAAAGGAATACTAGTATCAATTAAACTATTAATTACACATATTACAGGAACAAACAATAGAATTAGTAATCCAGTAGTCATAACACCTACTGCTAAAAAACGTTTTCCTCCTAACAAATTTTGAATTTTTAACATAAGAGGCCAAGTTGCTATCACCACCATACTAGCCCATAAAAAACTCAATAAAAAAGGACGAAGTACCCAAAAACTAATAAACATCATTAAAGCTATAAACATAAAAGAAAAAACAGACTGCGGTAAATCCATACCTTCTTCTGTATTTCGCATATAAAAAATCATACCTCAATTGTGTTCAAATTATTTTTTATATAAAAAAACTGTACTTTACACTTTATAAAAATTAAATTATTATAAAACTAATTAATTTCATTTAATATTTTTCTATTTTATTAATAAAAAATATTAAAAAAAATAATTATTTATATAATAATACATAAAATGTAGACATCAAATAATCTATAAGAATATTTTTTTAAACTCATAATTTATATTTATTTTTAACTATTAATTATATCATAATATTACTTTGAAATTAATTTACAATACTTTCTTTAAATTTAAAAAAAATAAAAAAGGAAAATTTTTTATGATTGATAAAAATATTAAATTTGAATTAGATTCTTATCATCAATGTAAAAATATTAAAATTACCAACGCGGCAGAAAAACAAATTAAATTTCTTATAAAAAAAAATCCTTTAGGAAAAGGGATTAGAATTAATCTAAAAAAAACAGGTTGTGCAGGATTTAAATATATTTTAGAAATAGCAAAAAATAAAAAAGAAAAAGAAATATTTTTTTTAAAAAATGGTTTTAACATATTTATTCCTATAAAAATTATTCCTTTTTTAATTAATACTAAAATAGATTTTGTAAAAGAAGGAATGAATCAAGTGTTTAAATTTAAGAATTCTAAAATAAAAAAATTTTGCGGTTGTGGGGAAAGCTTCACCTTATCCGAATAAATATATTTATATATAAATGAAATTTGTCTTTTTACTTAAAAAAAACATTTTTACCAACATATTAAACAATAACTTTTTTTTCCTCTTCTTAAAAGAGTATATTTTCCAAATATTTTGTCTTGACAATTAAATTTATATTTTATATTTTTTTCTTTTTTATGATTTACATAAATAGCATTAGCTAAAATCATATTTCTCGCTTGTCCTCTAGAAGAGGATAAACCTGATTTTACTAAAGCTTCTTGTAAATCGTCAGAATTTAATAAATTTACTGTAGGAATACCATCTTGCTTTAATTGAAAAAAATCAATTTTTTTCATATTTTCTATACTATTAAAAAAAATAGATTGAGTAATTCTTTTTGCAGATTCACACTTTTCTTTTCCATGTACTAATGTAGTAACATTTTCTGCTAATTTCTGCTTTGCTAAGAATACATGTTTTTCAAAATTTTTTTTACCTTCAAAGTTATCAATTTCTGAATTTTTTAAAAAAGTAAATTTCCGTAAATAATCATATATATTATTATCAGATACATTAATCCAAAATTGATAAAATTTATAAGCACTAGTTTTTTTTGAATCCAACCAAATTGTTCCTCTTTCTGTTTTCCCAAATTTTAACCCATTAGATTGCATTAACAAAGGAATAGTTAATCCAAAAACTTTTTTTTTAGTAACTTTTCTAATTAAATTAATTCCAGAAGAAATATTTCCCCATTGATCCGATCCTCCTATTTGAAGAATAACTCCTTTTTGTTGATATAATTTTAAAAAATCATAGGCTTGTAATAAACTATAAGAAAATTCAGAAAATGCTATTCCTTGATCAATCCTTTTGATTCTTTTTTTTACAGATTCTTTATTAATCATTGAATTTATTGAAAAATACTTTCCTATATTGGATAAAAAATCTAATAAATTCATTTTTTTAAACCAATTTAAATTACTTAATATTGTTAAATTAGAAGAATTTTTATTTCTTTTAAAAAAATTAAAAATTTGATGCTTAATTTTTTTACTAAAAGCTTCCATATGAAAAATAGAATTCAATTTTCTAGATTTTTCCTTAAAACTTGGATCTCCTATTAAACTTGTTGCTTCCCCTACTAAAAAAACTAATTTATGTCCATTTTTTTGAAACCTTTTCATACAAATTAAAGGCAATAAATGTCCCAAATGCAAACTATCTGCTGTAGGATCAAATCCACAATATACTTTTATTTTCTTTTCTAGAAGTATTGTTAAAAATTCTGTTTCTTTAGTTAAGTTATGAATTAAACCTCTGTTTTTTAATTCAGAAACTATATTCAAATTCACTATTTTTCTCCTAATATTGTAAAAAAATATAAAAATATTTTTTGATGTTTTTTACAGTATTAAAAAATTCAATATCAAATTATGTTAAATATTAACAAAATATTTAATCTTTTAATTAAGATAACGATTCTTTTTAAAAAACTCGCAAAGTTTTGATATAATACATATACTACATTTTGGATTTTTTTTTAAACAAATATATCTTCCATGCAATACGAACCAAGAATGAGCATAGTATTTAAATTTTAATGGGATTAACTTAATTAGTTTTTTTTCTACTATAAAAACATTATTTCCTGAAGCAAAATTTATACGATTTACTACTCTAAAAACATGAGTATCTACAGCAATAGTATTCTTTTTAAAAGCTACATTTAAAATAATATTAGCTGTTTTTCTGCCTACACCTGGTAGCATCATCAATTTTTTTCGAGTATTCGGAACTAAACCATTATATTTATTTATTAATATTTTAGAAGTTTCGATTAAATATTGACTTTTTATATTAAACAAACCAATATTTTTTATATAATATTTAACTTTTTCTATTCCTATATCTAAAATTTGATAAGGGGTATTGGCAACAGAATATAATTTTCGAGTTGCTTTATTCACTTGCTTATCTGTTGTCTGTGCTGATAAAATTACAGAAATTAATAATTCAAATGTAGAAGAAAATATAAGTTCTATTTTTGGATTTGGATTATCTTTTTCAAATTCTAGTAATATTTTATATCTTTTTTTTTTATTCATAATCTATATGTCACTTACATATCTAAACACATAGAAATTATTTGTAATTTACAATACAATCTATACGTTTAATACTTTTATTTTTTACTGTTCTTTTCATAGCTATTAATAAACTTAAAATAAATAAAGCACCAGGAGGTAAAGTTGCTAATATAAATAATGAAGATGAATTTATAAATTTATAATAAAGAAAATTAAAAAAGGAACCTAATAAATTATCCACATTAGAAAATATAGTACCTTGACCTAATATTTCTCTAAAAATTCCTAAAATTACCATAGAAATGGTAGCTCCAATTCCTATTATGAAACTATTAATTAATGAAATATATATCTTTTCTTTTTTTCTTATTTCTTCAGCAGAGTTTAAAACTATACAATTAGTGATAATTAATGGAATAAAAATTCCTAGTGATTCATGTAAACTAAAAGAATAAGCATTTATTAAAAAATCTAAACAAGTAACAATTGAAGAAATAATAATCATATAAATAGGAATACGAAGATCATTTGGAATCCAATTTCTTACACTAGAAATTATACTATTTGTTAATAACAACACTATCATTGTAGATAAACCTAATCCTAATGCGTTAGATGCATTAGTTGTAATAGCTAATGTAGGACATAATCCTAATAATTTATCTAGAATAATATTTCTTTTCCAAATTTGATAAAAAAATTTATTTTTCATTAATTTATTTTTTTTCATTGTTACAAGTTTGAAGAAATTGAGTATCTTTTTGTTTTGATATAAATATAACTGAATTTTTAATTTGATTAATTACTGCTCTAGGCGTTATACTAGCTCCGGTAAACTGGTCTATTATACCTCCATCTTTTTTTAAAGCAAATTTTCCTCTATCAATTAAATCAAAAATATTTTTATTAGAAAAAAAAGTAATCCAATTAGATATTTTTAAGTCAATTTTATCACCTAATCCAGGTGTTTCGCGATGTTCTAAAACTCTAACTCCAAAAATTTTTCCTGAAAAATTGCTTCCTACTATCATTTTTATCGATCCAGAATATCCATTTAATGCTACTGATTCTACTATCATTCCATATAATTTATTTTTTCTTTTAATTAACCAAATACGATGACGTTTTTTATCTCCAAGTAATTTGTTAGAAGTTATATGGCAATTATATTTAATACTTTTATCATATTTATAATTATTGAAAATTGTTTTCAAAATTTTTTTTTCTTTTTCTTGAATGTTTTTATAAATAATAGGTTTTGTATGCTCGTATACAAACGCTGTAATTCCAGAGAAAAAAATAGCAAAAAAACCAATTTTAGCTAAATTTAAAAATATTTTTATTAACATTTTTGATTATTTTTTATTTCCATAAATAACAGGTTGAGTATAATACTCCAATAAAGGTACTAGCATATTAGCAAGTAATATAGAAAAAGCCATCGCATCTGGATATCCACCAAATGTTCGAATAATCCATTCTAAAAGACCAATTATTATTCCAAAAATAATTTTTCCTGCGTTAGTACAACATGTAGTTACAGGATCTGTTGCTATAAAAAATGCACCTAACATAGTCGATCCAGAAAATAAATGTATATAAGGAGATATTGATCTATCTCCAAGAAACATCCAACCTAATTCAGATACTAAAATAAATGTTACTAAAAATGAAAAAGAAATTCTCCAACTAATAACTTTTTTATAAATTAAAAATAAACCTCCTAAAAAAAAAGCAATATTAATGTTTCGAGAAATTAAAAAATTAAAAAAACAATATTTATTTTTTTCCCTTAAAAAATTTATAAAAAAACTTTGATTTTCAACTTTGTAACTTCGAAGATAATCTAAAGGAGTAGGTTGAGTTATAAAATCAATTTGATTTATAGAATTTTCAAAAGATTTCCAATAATTAATAGAATTATTTGATAATATACTTTTAAAAGTATCTGAAAAATGCATATATTGAGCAATATATTTATAAGGTATAACTACATAACTCATAAAATCTGGGAAAGAAATTAATAATACTGCATATCCTACCATTGCAGGATTAAATATATTTTTTCCAAATCCTCCAAATACTTCTTTAGCAAAAATAATAGAAAAAAAAATACCAATTACATTAATCCACCAAGATGAAAAGGAAGGTATGCTTACACCTATTAAAATAGCTGTAACAATAAAAGAAAAATCTTCAAATATATCTTTTATATTTTTTCCTTTTAATTTTAAAATAATTATTTCTAATATTGTAACCGCAATTATAGATAATATTATTTGAATTAATGTACTATAATTATCATAAAAAGATTTTATTAAAATTCCAGGAAACATTGCTAGAATTACATAAATCATAATTTGATTTATACTATTTTTTTTATAAATGTAAGAAAAAATAATCATATAAGTTACTTTATTATTAAATATAAATATTATTTGTAAATTACAGATAGAAAATAAAATATGAATTAATCAAACATTTCTTTTAAATCAGTTATAAACTATAATAAAAGTTATATTTTTTTTCTTGATTTTACACGTAAAAACGCATCTTGAATATATTTTCTTTTATCTTTTTTTGTTTTAAATAAACTATTTTCTTTAGTAAGTTTAAATTTAATTTTTGTTTTATGCTTTTTATTTATAGAAAAAAAATTAATATTTCTTTTATCAATCAACTTTCTAGTATTATGTTCTTTGAAACGAGTTTTCAATTGTTTAGTAAACAACTCTTCTCTATCTTTTTTTTGCACTATTTTTTTTTCTTTCTTATAGTATTTAACTAATGAAATATTACTGGGACAAACCAATTCACAACTTTTACATTCAATACAAGAATTAATATTATACTCTTTTGTTTTAATATGATTTTCTTCTTTAATATACCAATATAGCTTTTGCGGTAATAAATTTATAGGACATACTTCGGAACATTTTGAACAAAAAATACATTCCTTCTCTATTATTTTAGAACTATTTTTAATTCTAAAAAATATAGCTACACAATTTGTTTCTGCAGAAATATAGGATTCTATATTTTTATTAATTTCCATTCCCATTATAGATCCATTAATCAAAATATTTTTTATTCTTTTATTAGTAACACAAAAAGTATCTATAATATATTTTATTGGTGTACCTATTCTTATCCATACATTCCCTTTTTTTATCAAAGAAGAAATTCCTGTTACTGTAACTACTCGTTGTGTAAATACTTCTCCATTTATTATTGATCTTTTAATAGCGTATATTGTTCCAACATTATGTACTATTATTCCAATATTAAATGATCTAAAATTTTTCGGAATTTCAATTCCAAATATTTTTTTAATTAATAATTTTGAACTTCCTAAAGGATATATCGATGGTAAAATATATAAGCTAAAGTTAGAAACTTCTAAAATTACTTGCTCTAAAATTTTAATACATTGCAAATTATTTTCAGATATTGCAAAAATTACTTTTTTTATATGTAAAATATGAGAAATAATTTTACATCCTAAAATAATTTCATTAATCTTTTCAAGAATTAAGATACTATCTGAAGATATAAAGGGATCACTTTCCATACCATTAACTATCAACGTTTTAACATTATGTTTAATTGATAAACGTAATTTTAAAAAAGACGGAAATTTTCCTCCTCCTAAACCTACAATTCCTGCTATATAAATACGATTTATTAAAATTGAAGAAGAATAATTATAATAATCTGTTAAAAATTTTAATTTTTTCCAAGAATCTCTTTTATCTGGATAAATAATTATACTTTTTATTTTTGTAAAAGAAGATTCTTTAATATTATCTAAATAATACTCAATTTTTATATAACCCGATGTAGGAGAATTAATAGGAACTGTTAAATGATCTCCTTTAATTAATAATTCTCCTCTTAATACAAAATCTCCTGATTCAATACATATTCGTTCTTTATGTAAAAATATATCAGGTAAATTTATTTTTAAGTAAGTAGGAAGAGAACTTTTTTTTAAAGGAGAATTAATAGATAAATATTTTTTTGAAAAAAGATTAACTCCTAAAACTAAAAAATTCTTTTTTAAAAAAAATAACTTTAAAAATTTTTTTTTTAAAATTTGAATAATATTCATAATTATAATTTCTTTCTTTTTATACAATCCATGGGACATATGGATACACATAAATCACAACCTGTACAAAATTTTTGTAACACAGTATGTAAAAAACCAAACGAACCAACAATAGCATCTATAGGACATATATTTAAACATTTAGCACAACCTATACAATTTAATTCATCAATGATTACTGTATGATCTATTAATTTAGAATTAAATCGATTATATTTAATAGAATTACGATTAATTTCAATTTTTAAAATTTTGGCTATTTTTAAATAAGTTTCATGACCTCCAGGAGTACATTTATTAATATCTTCTTTATTTTTTAAAATAGCCTCAGCATACAGATAACAGCCTGGATAACCACATTGTCCACATTGTGTTTGAGGCAATAAATCATCTATTTTTTCTATAAACTTATCTTTTTTTACTGCTAAAAAAAAAGAGAAAAAACTTAAAATCATACCTAATAATAAGGTTAAAATAGTAAAAGTAAATATTGCTAATAATATGTTGAATATCAAAATTTTATTAATCCGTTAAATCCCATAAATGCTATGGAAATTATAGCAGCAGTTACAAGAGAAACCGGAACTCCTTTAAATGCATATGAAGTATTAATTCTAGAAATCCGATTACGAAGACTAGAAAATATGGTTATAACCACAAAAAACCCTATAGAAGAACTTATTCCTTGAACAAAATTTTCTAAAAATGAACTATTTAACTTTAAACTAACCAAAGGAACTGCTAAAACAGCGCAATTAGTTGTTATTAAAGGTAAAAATATTCCTAACGAATTATACATTTTAAAACTTATCGAACGAATAATTATTTCTAATAATTGAACGCTAACAGCAATCAATAATATGTAAAACATGGTATTTAAATACATTAAATTACATGGTTTTAAAATAAAAAAATTAGTTATCCATGATAATACTGAAGTTAATGTAATAACAAAAATTGTTGCGTATCCTATTCCAATAGAATTCTCTATCTTTTGAGAAACTCCCATAAACGGACACATTCCTAAAAATTTTGATAAAATCAAATTATCAATTAAAATATTGCTAATAAAGATCCAAAAATATTCTTTCACAAATTCTACCTAAAAAACAACATATAATAATTATATATAATAAATAAAATTATTTAAAATTCTTAATTTTTTTATAAATTTTTTTTTAATTTAGTTAATGTATTCACTGTAGAAACAATAGTTTGTGTAAAGTAATCTATTTCTAAATTTAAATAATCATTTTTTCTTTTATTTTTAATAGTAGTTACTCTTAACGTTTCAGGAATTAAATATACACAAAAACTATTCTTTTTTATTTTTGCTATGGTTAAGCTAATTCCATCTATACAAATAAAACCTTTATGTAAAATAAATTGCATTATACTAGTATTTAGTACTGTCAACCAAATCAAATAACTATCATTTTGATTTATAACTTTTTTAACTTTAGCCATAGTAATAACATGTCCAGAAACTATATGTCCTCCTATTTCATCACCGAATTTAGCAGCTCTTTCAAAATTTACATATTCTCCTATTTTCAAAATTTTTAAATTTGTATTATTTAGTGTTTCCTTAATTATATCAAAACTAATATAATTATTATTAATTTTAGAAACTGTAAGACAACATCCATTATGTGAAATTGAATTTCCTAATTTTAAATTTTTTATCTGATATTTTTTAAATTTAAAAATATATGTACGATATTGATCTTTTTTTTCAATTTTTACTAATTTAGTAAAACCGTGTACAATTCCAGAAAACATAATTTTTTCCTTAAAATTCTTATTAAAAAAATAAATATAATTTTATTTAAGAATTTTTATTTTATTTAAAATTTAATTGATGTTATTATAAAAATAAAAAAATTGCGTTTATAGCTCAGTCTGGTTAGAGCATCTTTATGACATGAAGAAGGTCAGTGGTTCAAATCCACTTAAACGCATAGTAATTTAAAATTAATAACTCAAAAACAATAATTAGTTAATTTTTAATTTATATAACATGCAAATTCTAAATGAAGAAATTAAAAAAAACAAAAAATTTTTAGTAGCATATAGTGGTGGCTTAGATTCTACTGTTCTATTACATAAATTATTAGAATTAAAAAAAAGATATTCATCTATAAAATTACGTGCTATCCATATAAATCATAATTTACATCCTTCCTCAAATTTTTGGGTTGAATTTTGCCAAAAAGAATGTGATAAATTTGGTGTAAAATTAATTATTAAAAAAATATTTTTATCAAAAACAACAGGGATAGAAGAAAAAGCTAGACTATTAAGATATAAAAAGATAATTAAAAACTCTTATCCTAATGAAATAATTCTTACGGCTCATCACTTAGACGATCAAATCGAAACCTTTTTTTTATGTTTAAAACGAGCTAGTGGCTCAAAGGGTCTTTCGGGAATATCTGAAATAATTCATCTTTCTAAAAATAAAATAATTCGACCTTTTTTAAAAATAAAAAAATGTCAACTAAAAAAAATAGCTATTGAAAATCAATTAATATGGATTAAAGATCCTAGTAATAAAAATATTCAATTTGAACGAAATTTTTTAAGAAAAGAAATTATTCCTAAATTTAAAAAAAGATGGCCTTTTTTTTTAAAAAATTGCTATAAAAGTATGCTTATTTTTAAAGAACAAGAATCAATAATAAATCAACTAATAACCGAAAAAATTAAAAATTTATCTTTAATCAATAACGGGTTGAATATTACCCAATTAAAAAAAATAAATAAACCTATTCAAAAACTTATATTAAGAAATTGGATTAAAAAAAATAGTTTAATTTGTCCGAATAACAATTTCATTAAACAAATATTTATTCAACTAGTATCAAATAAAAATAAAAAAAACATAAAAATATGTTTTAAAAACTTTGAAATACAAAAATATAATGATGCTTTATATTGGACTAAAACTTTTCCTTCTATCAAAAAAGAAATTTTACTTTGGAAAAATTTTAAAAATTCAATAAATTTGCCTTATAATTTAGGAAAATTAATAATTAATAAACTAGGAATGAAAATTCCTTATCCTAAAGAAAAAGAAAATATACAAATTCGTTTTCATGTAAAAAAAAATGAAAAAATTTTTTTTTCTGAACAAAAAAAAGCAATAACTATAAAAAAAATATGGCAAATGTATAGCATTCCTCCATGGTTAAGAAACAAAATTCCTATTTTATACTACGATAATCAATTAATTAGTGCTTTAGGTGTATTTGTAATACATACAAAAAAAATAAATTCAAATTTGTATATTTCTTGGACTAATTCAATCAAAGAAAAAAAAGATAAATTTCCTTTTTAAGAATGTAAATCAAATCAATAATATTATTTTTTTTTACAGAAAAAAAAATCAGTATTTGACATTTCTAAACGTTTATATAAAGGCGTAAATAAAGAAATTTTATGATCAAGTAAAGGAATAGAAATTTCTTTCCATAACAATTTTGTATTCAAAAATTTTTCAACTTTT
The DNA here is from genome assembly GCF_964059085.1 of Buchnera aphidicola (Mindarus abietinus). NCBI lineage: Bacteria > Pseudomonadati > Pseudomonadota > Gammaproteobacteria > Enterobacterales > Erwiniaceae > Buchnera > Buchnera aphidicola. Next base: position 103,055 of record NZ_OZ060398.1, on the reverse strand, counting down.
AAAAATAAATCAGGCATAATAGGAGCTAGCCAAATTATAATAATTCTAAATAAATTAATTCCCATAGAACATATTGATTGTAACTTCAAACTTTTAGAATTGTTTTTAGCAATTTTCCAAGGTGATTGTTCTGTAATATATTTATTTGCTAAATCGGAAAAAAACATAATTTTTTTAATAACTAAAAAATATTCTCTTTTTTTATAAAAACTTTCGATTACATTCGATTCTTTATAGAATAAAGAAAATAATTTTGGTTCATCAATACTGGAGGATAACGAATTATTAAAATTATAATTAATAAATTTAGCATTTCTAGATGCTAAGTTAATAACTTTATTAACTATTTCTGAATTAAATCTTTGAACTAAATCTTTTAAATCAAATTCAATATCTTCTATAGTAGAAGATAACTTACTAGCATAGTAATATCTTAAACTATCAGAATTAAAATATTTAAGCCAATCTGATGATTTTATAAAAGAATTTTTAGATTTTGAAAATTTTTTTCCATTATTAGTTAAATATCCATGAACAAAAATTTTTGTGGGTTTTCTAAAAGAACTAGCTTCTAATATAGCTGGCCAAAATAAACTATGAAAATAAATAATATCTTTTCCTATAAAATGAAATACTTGAGAAGTAGAATCTTTTTTCCAAAATTCATCAAAATTAATATTATTATTTTTATTACATAAATTTTTAAAAGTACTTATATAACCAATAGGTGCATCCAACCAAACATAGAAATATTTATTTAAAAAATTTGGTATTTTAAATCCAAAATATGGAGCATCTCTTGAAATATTCCAATTCTTTAAACCATTCTTAAACCATTCTTTAGTTTTATTCATTACTGATTTTTGTAATACTCCAGACGCTATCCAAATTTTTAACATTTTAGTAAATTTTTTTAATTTAAAAAATAAATGAGTAGACTTTTTGATAACTGGAGTTGTATTAGAAATAACTGATTTTGGATCAATAACATCCATTGTTGAATAAGTAGATCCACACTTTTCACAATTATCTCCGTATTGATTATTTTCTAAACAAACAGGGCAAATTCCTTTGATATATCGATCGGGTAAAAATATATTTTTTTTTGAATCGTACAATTGATTAATAACTTTTATTTCAAATAATTTTTTTTTATCTAGTTTAGAAAAAATTTTTTTTAAAAAAAATTTATTTTCTTTACTATGAGTTAAATAATAATTGTCATACGAAATATTAAAATTTAATAAATCTAATTTATGTTGTTTATAACTATCTAAAATTAATTTTTCCGGACTTATATTAAATGTTTCTGCTTTTAACATGGTTGCTGTACCATGACTATCATCAGCTGAAATAAACCACACTTCTCTTTCACGCATTCTATGATATCTTACCCAAATATCTGCTTGTATATGTTCTAACATATGGCCTAAATGTATAGGCCCATTAGCATATGGAAAAGCACAAGTAACTAACATTTTTTTTTCTTTATTAATCATTTTTCACCATGAAATATTTTTTAAAAATTAAATATTTTAAATATTTAATATATTTTATATAATAGTTATCATTTTTATATAAAAGATATCAAATGTATGCAACCTCTTAATATACTTACCATTGCTGGAACAGATCCCTCAGGGGGAGCAGGGATTCAAGCAGACATAAAAACTATTTCTGCTTTAAAAGCTTATAGTGCTAGCATTATTACAGCTATTGTTGCTCAAAATACTTGTTCTGTTCAATCAATTCTACCTCTTGATAGCAAATTAGTTTTAACACAATTAAACTCTGTTTTAAACGATGTAGAAATACATAGTTGTAAAATTGGAATGGTTGGAAATTCAAAAACTATTAAATGTATTTCTAAAAGATTAGAAGAAACTAAATTATCTTGTATCGTACTAGATACTGTTATGTATACAAAAAATGGATTTCCATTATTATCTAAAAACTCAATTAAAACTTTAATTAATTATTTAATACCTATTTCTTCAATAATTACTCCTAATTTATTGGAAGCATCTATTTTATTAAATTGTAGAATAGCTCAATGTGAAGAAGATATGCAAATTCAAGGTAGAAAATTATTAAAATTAGGAAGTAAAGCTGTTTTATTAAAAGGTGGCCATTTAAATAATATTAATTGTCCTGATTGGTTATTTACTAATAAAATAGAAAAAAGATTTTTTAGTAAAAAAATTGATACTCTTAATACCCATGGTACAGGATGTTGTTTGTCATCAGCATTAGCTACTATAAAACCAAATTATAAAAATTGGATTGATGCCATTAAAAAAGCTAAAAATTGGCTACAAGGAGCTATTTTAAACTCTAAAAAATTGTCTGTTGGAAAGGGAAGAGGCCCTATTCACCATTTTTATGAATGGTGGTAAATATATATCTCCTTAATTAAATAATAAATAATCTAAAAAATTATTTATTGTTTAATCTTGATCAATACGACTTAATATTATGTTATTTTGACGATAATACTTTGCTCTATTCTTAGAACTATACGGATATAATACTGATTGAGACAATATTTCAAAACTCAAAGCAGCTATGAACATTCCTGGTCTCAAAGCTAATTTTATATTTCCTGAATTAAAACATTCTAAAACTATATTTCCCTTCCAACCTGGATCTACACGATGAGAAGTTGCATGAATCATTAATCCTAATCGAGCTAATGATGATCTACCATCTAACCAGCCTACCAAATTGTCGGGAATACTAAAATTTTCTAGAGTAGTAGCAAGAATAAATTCCTTTGGAGATATAATGAAGACATCTTCATTTTTAACAAGAATTTCATGACTTATATTTTTTTTTATTTCTAAAGCGATATCTTTTTTTTTAGCACTTAAATCAATGAAAGAACCTTTTTTATTATTAAATTTTCTAAATCTATTTCCTAAACGAATGTCAACAGTTACCCCAGTAATTGAAGATTCATCAGGAGAAGGATTTATAATTAATTTCTTTTCTTTTAACCAATTTTTTATTTCTTGATCACATAAACGCATAATTCTATTCCTATATTTTTTTATAATCTATTATTTTTTATAAAGTTTCATAAATTTTTTTATATGCAAAGTAATCTTTTTTTTAAAAAAATTTAGTTCTTTAAAATTACCAGAGATTTATATCTCTGGAACCTTAAAGAAAAAATATATATTTTTATATATCAAAAATTTTATATTTAAAAATTTCAAAGAAACTAAAAAAAAAAATTAAATTAACCAATTAGTATGAAAATTTCCTTTTTTATCTATACGCTTATATGTATGTGCTCCAAAAAAATCTCTTTGCGCTTGAATTAAATTAGCAGGTAGAAATTTTGAGCGATAAGTATCATAATATGATATAGCTGAGGAAAATGCAGGAATTGGAACCCCATTTTTAACTGAAAATGAAACGATATCTCTTAAATCAACATGATATTTGTTAGCAATATTTTTAAAATATGAAGTTAAAAGTAAATTAATAACAACTTTTTTTTCTGAATAAACATCGGTTATTTTTTGTAAGAAGTCGGCTCTAATAATACATCCTGCTCTAAAAATTTTAGCTATCTCTGAATAATTTAAATTCCAATCATACTTCTCAGATGCTTTTTTTAATTGTGAAAATCCTTGAGCGTACGAAATAATTTTACCTAAATATAATGCTCTTCGTATTTTTTCGATAAAAATTTTTCTTTCATTTCTTAAACAAAATTTTTTTTCTGGTCCTTTTAATATTTTTGACGCTAAAACACGTTGATCTTTTAAAGAAGATAAATAACGAGAAAAAACGGAAGTAGTAATTAAAGATAAAGGTTCTTCAAGATTTAAAGCATCTTTAGCTACCCATTTACCAGTGCCCTTATTTTCAGCATTATCGCAGATCATATCTATCAAATCGATATTTTTTTGATCTTTTTTTAAAAAAATATATTTGGTGATATCTATTAAATAACTATTAAGTTCCCCTTTATTCCAATCAGAAAAAACATCAGAAATTTCTTTATTATTTAATTTTAATACAGATTTTAATAAAAAGTATGCTTCTGAAATTAACTGCATATCTCCATATTCGATTCCATTATGAATCATTTTTACATAATGTCCAGAACCATTTGGACCTATATAAGTTACACAAGATTCATTATTAAACTTTGCAGAAATTTTTTTTAGTATAGGAGAGACTAAATTATATGCTTCTTTTGAACCACCTGGCATAATTGAAGGACCTTTTAATGCTCCTTCCTCTCCACCAGATATTCCAGCACCAATAAAATTAATTCCTATTTTAGATAATTCATCATCTCTTCGAATTGTATCAAGATAAAAAGTATTGCCTCCATCTATTAAAACATCTCCTTTTTTTAAAAAAGGCACTACACTAGCAATGGTTTCATCAGTAGCTATTCCTGCCTGAACCATTAAAAAAATACATTTAGGATAATCTAAGGAATTAATAAATTCAGAAAGATTAAAAAATGGAAATAACATTTTTTCTTTATTTTCTAATATTACTTTTTTAGTTTTTTCCTTGCTTCTATTAAATATAGATACTGAATACCCTTTGCTTTCAAGATTCAAAGCTAAATTTTTTCCCATTACTGACATGCCTATTACACCAATTTGTTTTTTTAACATAATTATCCTTTTAAAATAAAATCAACTATTATTTAAAATAAAAACTATTAAATTTTACTTATTAATAAATATTTACAGAAATAAAAATCAATTATTAAATTTTTTTATAAAAAAATATTATTTTTTTTTGATCTATATATCAAATTTTTAATAATAACATCTAAATTTAAATCACTTTTTTTTAATAAAACTAAAAGATGATATATTAAGTCCGAAGATTCATTAATTAATTCTTTTTTATTCTTTGAAATTGCAGCAATAACAACCTCAATAGCTTCTTCACCAACTTTTTGAGCAATTCTACAAATACCTTTTTTATATAATTTATTTGTATATGAATCATCTAAATTATATTTTTTTTTATTTTCTAATATTTTCTCTAAGGTATATAAAAAAGAAAAAATAGTATTTTTATTATCAAAACAACTTTCTTTTTCTAAATGACATGTATTTTTAAAAGCCGATACTAATATTAAAATTGCATCAGCATCACAATCTAAAAATATTTTTTTTACTTTTAAATAATTTTCTGAAGTTTCTCCTTTAGTCCATAATCTTTTTTTAGTACGAGAATAAAATGTAACTAATTTTGTTTTTTGAGTTTTTAATAATGCTTCTTTATTCATATATCCATGCATTAATATAGTTCCAGAAGATTGATTCTGAATTATTGCTGGAACAAGGTTATTAACTTTTTTCCAATTTATTTTAAGGTATAAATCTTCATGTTCTAACATCTTCTAATTTCTATTCCTCTATCAAATAAAAATTTCTTAAGATCCCTAATGTTAATAAAATTTTTATGAAATACAGAAGCCGCTAATGCCCCGTCTACATTAGACTCACTAAATACTTTATAAAAATCTTCCATTTTCCCAGCACCTCCTGAAGCGATTAGGGGAATTTTACATATTTCTCTAACTTTGATCAATTGTTGTAAATCATATCCTTTCATCATACCATCTTGATTCATTACATTTAATACAATTTCTCCAGCACCTCTACTTTGTACTTCTTGTATCCATTTGATAGTTTCTAAATTAGTAATCTTTGATCTATTAGGATCTCCTGTATATTTTTTTACGCGATATACTTTATCAATATGATCAAACCATGAATCAATTCCTACTACTACACATTGAACTCCACAATATTCTGCTATTTTATTAATTAAATTAGGATTCATTATTGCTGGAGAATTAATAGATATTTTATCCGCTCCTAAAGAAAGAATTTCTAATGCCGTATTTAAGCTAGTTATACCTCCAGCAACACAGAATGGAATATCAATGATTTTTGCAATTTTAGACACCCAACTTCTATCAACTGTTCTATCTTTTGTAGAAGCTTCAATATCATAAAAAACTAATTCATCTGCTCCTTCTTTAATGTATTTTTTTATTAGAGGTAATATACTGCCTATTAGTTTATGATTCAAAAATTGAATTCCTTTAACAACTAAACCATCTTTTACATCTAAACATGGAATTATTCTTTTTGACAACATTTTTTAGCCTCTAATAATGTAAATTTATTTTCTAATAATGCTTTTCCTACTATAATTTTTTTAATTCCATTTTTTCTAAGAATAGAAATATCTTTTAATGAACTTACTCCTCCAGAAGCCTGAAATTTAATATGTTGAAATTTTTTTGAAATTTCTTTATATAAAAAAAAGTTTGGACCAGATAAAGTTCCATCTTTAGATATATCAGTACACAATACATGTTTTAAACCAAAGGGGGAAAACTCAGAAATAACGTATTCTAAACTTATTCCTGTTCTTTTTTTCCAACCAGAAATAACAACTTCTTTAAAAAAATTATTGTGAATATGTACATCAATAGCTAAAGTTATAACTTCTGAACCATATGTTTTAAACCATTTTTTTGCTTTATTCATATTATTTAATGCTGATGATCCAATTACCACTCGTTTTGCTCCAAAATCTAATAACATTTCTATGTCTTCGGATTTTTTTATGCCTCCTCCGATTTGAAAAAAATTTGGATTTTTTTTTAATATATTTTTTAAAAAAGCTGTTTGTTTGCTAAGATGATTTCTTGCTCCATCAAGATCTACTAAATGAACCATTTTTACTTGATGAGTTCGATACTTTTCAATATAAAATTGAACATCTTTATTATACTCTTTAATTTGATCATATTTTCCTTGATACAAACGTACTACTTTTCCTTTAATTATATCGATAGATGGGATAATCATATTATATCTCTAAAAAATTTTTTATTAGTTTAGACCCGGCAGAACCTGATTTTTCAGGATGAAATTGAACCCCAAAAAAATTATTTTTTTGTATAGCAGCAGAAAAATTAATTCCATAATTTGATCGACAAACGGTATATTTATTGATTGGCAAAGCGTAACTATGTAAAAAATAAAATCTTTCTTTTTCATTAATATTCTTAAATAAAATATTTTTATTATCCCAATTTACTGTATTCCAGCCATTATGAGGTAAAAAAATATTTTCAGCTTTTATACGAATTACTTTTACATTAAATACATCTAACATCTTTACACCTAAACACTCCTCACTAACATGACATAATAATTGCATTCCTAAGCAAATTCCTAATACTAGTCCTTTATAATTTTTAATAAATGAATATAAATTATTTAATTTAATTTTTTTCATTGCAGCCATAGGTGTTCCTACTCCCGGTATAAATAATTTATCGGATGTCGATAATTTATCTATATTTGAACTTATGATTGCGTTAAATCCCAATTTTTTAATTGAATATTTCAAAGATGCTAAATTAGCACATCCTGTATTAAGGATCATAACTTTCATTATAAAAGACCCTTTGAGCTAGGTATAAAATTTCCGTTAATTTGAAATGCTTGTTTTAAAGCAAATCCAAATGATTTAAATAAACTCTCTGCTATATGATGATCATTTTTTCCTTTTGCTTTTAAATGCAATGTTATATTCATCGAATAAGTTAAAGAATAAAAAAAATGCTCAATCATTTGAGTACTTAAAGAACCTATATATTGATAAGTGAATTTTGCCTTAAAATTAAGATACGGTCTACCTGAAATATCTACTATACAAGAAGATAAGCTTTCATCCATAGGGACATAAGAACCAAACCTATTTAAACCTATTTTATCTTTTAACGCTTTTTTTAAAACTGTACCTAATACTATTCCTGTATCTTCTACAGTATGATGATCATCTACTTTTATATCTCCACAAACTTTTATTTTCGCTGAAATTCCTGAATGTACAAATATTTGTTCTAACATATGATCAAAAAATTTAATTCCTGTATGAATATCATTTTCTTTTTTTTCATCTATCCAAACTTCTATTTCTATATTAGTTTCTTTTGTATTTCTTTTTATTTTAAACGTTCTATTTTTTTCTTTAATTAAAATATTATGAGTAATTTGATTCCAATCAAATTTTTCTTTATAATGTAAACCTGTAACTCCTATATTCCTTGCAAACTCCATATCGCTTTTTCGATCCCCAATAACGTAACTTTCTTTCAGTGATATTTTATTATTTAATAAAAATGAATCAACTAATTTAGTTTTAGGTTTTCTGCATTCACAATTATCTATTTCTTTATGAGGGCAAATCAGTATTTTTTGAAAAAAAATACCTTGTGAAAGAAAAATATCAATTATAAAATTATGAGTTTTATCAAAGTCTTTTAAAGGAAATGAGGAACTACCTAATCCATCTTGATTTGTAATCATTACCAATTTATATTTTTTTTTCTGTAATAAAATTAAAGAAGGAATAACATTTTTTTCTAATTTAATTTTATCTAATCTATCAATTTGAAAATTATCTATTGGTTCAGATACTAATGTTCCATCTCTATCAATAAATAGAATTTTTTTATACATATGTTTTCTCAATAATAATAAGCCTAATGAAATTATAATTTTAATAAATTTAAAGAATCAATCAATTTTCTGCACTCATTTTTTGTTCCAATAGAAATTCTTAAATATCCTTTCAAATTAGTTTTTTCACTTTGATTACGAACTACAATTCCTTCATTCCAAAGAAATGTAAATACTTTATCTGAAAGATAAAATTTTACTAAAATATAATTAGCTTCACTATGACATATTTTTTCAACTAAAATATTATTTTTTAAAGATTGTATTAACCAGTCTTTATTTTGGTTTAATAAAACTATATTATTTTTAATAGTATTAATATTTTTTTTATTTAACGCTTCTTCTGCTATTTCTGAAGTAGGAGTAGATATAGGATAGGGTGGTATTATCGTAGATAATATTTTAATTATGTTTTCATTACTTAAAAGAAATCCACATCGTAGACCTGCTAAAGAAAACGCTTTTGAAAATGTTCTTAATATAACTAAATTAGAATAATCGTATAACCAAGAAGTAATAGTTTTATTATAACAAAATTCAATATATGCTTCGTCGACTACTACAATTGCCTTTCTATCAGCAATTTCTAATACTTTTTTTAAAATTTTATCATCAAAACAATTTCCAGTAGGATTATTTGGTCTACATAGATAAATTATTTTTACATTTTTAATATTTAATTTAATATTTAATATGTCAAGATTCCAATTTTTTAGTAATGGAACTTGTTTAACATTAATTCCCATTATTCTAGCAGAAACCGAGTACATATCGTAGGTCGGCGGGAAAATCATAATTGAATCTTTATTCGGTATACAAAATGTTCTATTTAGTAAATCTATTCCTTCATCCGATCCTCTAGTTACTAATATATTTTTAACATTAACCTTTGAATAATTTGCATACTTTAATATAACATTTTTAGGTTGACATTCAGGATATCTATTTAAATTATTTTTTTTTGTTAAATAGTTAATAGAAAAAGGTGATTCGTTAGCATTTAACCATATATCTCCCTTACCCCCTATTCTTCTAGCAGATTGATAAGGAAGAAATTTACGTAGATGAGGTTGAACTAATTTTTTAATATTAAATATCATAATTTTCCTTTAATAAATTAAAACTATCTATCCTAATTTGTACAGCATTAGAATGCTCATTCATTTTTTCCTGCTTAGCTAATGTTTGAATAGTACTCGATAAATTTTTTAATCCTTGTTTACTTAATTCCTGTACTGTAATCTGTTTTTGAAAGTCCGAAACTGATAACCCAGAACGAGTATTTACAGAACCTGAAGTAGGTAAAACATGATTTGTTCCTGACGCGTAATCTCCAGCAGAAACGGGAGACCATTTCCCTAGAAAAATTGAACCTGCGTTGTTAATATTACTCAATTCTTTTTTAGGTGAATTTGTTTGAATAATTAAATGTTCAGGACCATATCTATTTACTATGCTAATACACTCTTCCATACTTTCTGAATAAATTATTCTACTATTCATAATTGATTTTCTAATTACATGTACATCAGAAAAAAACTCTAATTTTTTTAGTAAAATAGATAAAGTTAATGTGGCTATTTTTTTACATGAAGTAACTAATAAAACTTGAGAAGAAGGACCATGTTCTGCTTGAGAAAATAAATCAGCCACGATGAATTCAGGATTAGCTGTATAATCAGCAAGTATTAATAATTCTGATGGTCCAGCTATCATATCAATATCAACATTATAAAAAGATTTACTTACCTGTAATTTTGCTTCTGTAACATATACATTTCCTGGACCGAATATTTTATCAACTTTAGGAATTGTTTCAGTCCCAAATGTTAATCCTGCTATAGCTTGAGCACCACCAACTTGAAATACTTTATGTACTCCGCACAATTTAGCTACGTATAATAATTCACGAGAAATTGGAGGAGGAGAGCAAATAACAATATTTTTACATTTAGCAATTTTAGCTGGTATTGCTAACATTAAAGCAGTAGAAAATAAAGATGTAGAACCACCTGGAACATATAATCCAACCGATTGAATTGGTAATACTAATCTAGAACATTTAATTCCAGGTTGTGTTTCTACTTCTTTTTTTAATTTATTTTTCAATTTATGAAATAATTCTATATTTTTAAAAGCAATTAAAATAGAATTTTTGACATTATTTTTTATATTTATTGAATCAATAGAAACGTTTTCTTGATTTAAAAGAAAATTTTCTATTTCAAGTTTGTCAAATATTCTAGTATATTTTTTAATTGCTTTATCTCCAAACTGTTTTACATCATTAATAATACTAGAAACTGTTTGACTAACTAAATTCGAATTTTTTAAATGAGGTCTAGTTAGAACTTTTTGTTTCTCTTCTAAATTTAATTTATCCCAAATAATAATATTTCTTTGTATCATTTTATTTATTCCATCATTTTTTCAATTGGTAAAACTAATATAGAACTGGCACCTAAATTTTTTAATTTTTCCATAGTTTCCCAAAACAAAGTCTCGCTACTAACCATATGCATAGCTACTTTTGTTTTATCATTTGCTAATTTTAAAATTGTTGGATTTTCAGCTCCTCGTAATAATGAAACAACTTTGTCTAACTTAGAAATTGGAGCATGTAACATAATATATTTAGATTCTCTTGCTTTAATAACACCTTGAATACGTGTTATTAATTTATTAATTATATTTTCCTTAAAAATCGACATTTTTCCTAATCTACTAATAAGGCAAGCTGAAGAAATATAAACTGTTTCTACTTCATATAGTCCATTTTCTTTAAGAGTAGCACCTGTAGAAACTAAATCACATATAGCATCAGCCAAATTTAACCTTGGAGCAACTTCCACAGATCCATTTAATGAACATAATTTAAATTGAATTTTTTTTTTATCTAAAAAATTCTTTAGCAAATTAGGATAAGATGTAGCTATACGCGTATTTTGAAAATATTGTATATTACAATACTTTACATTTAATGGAATTGACAATGATAATCTACATGTTCCAAAATCAAGATCACATAATATATTATATAAATTTTTTTTTAATTTTTCTTTTCTATTTAAAAAATTTTCTTTTAATACATTTTTTCCTACAATTCCTAAATCAACTACTCCTTGAATAACTAACTCAGGAATGTCGTCGTCTCTAACATACATAATATCAATAGGCATATTTTCAGCAAAAGCAATTAAACCTTTTTGTTGTAAATTAATTTTAATCCCACAACGAGTTAATAATTTTTTAGAATCGTCACTTAGTCTGCCTGATTTTTGCATAGCAATTCGAACACGAGAATTTTTCTCTAGCATTTTTTTTCCTTATTTAGTAAATTTAATAAATTTTTTAAGAAAAATGTATTTTTTATAAAAAACAAAAAAGAATTATTAATTATTTAAAATTAATAATTTTTATTTAAAATAAAAAAAAATTTTATGTAAATAAAAAAATAAATTTTTTTAGAAAAATGAAAAAAATAAAAAAAATTTAAATTAAACAGTCAATTAAAACAATTAACGCTGCTGAATTTCCTAAACTTTTAGGCGCTTGACAAAAAGCAATAATATCTGGATGTTGAGATAACCAAAAAGAAGTTTGTTTTTTAAGAATATTTTTTCCATGTCCATGTATTATACATGCACAAAATATATTTTCTTCAAGACAGACAGAAATTAATATTCCTAATTCTTTCTTGGCTTGCAATTGATTTAAACCATGCAAATCAAGAGTAATTTCAGGAATATATTTTCCTTTTTTTATTTTTTTTAATTTATTTTTTTCACTTATATTTCGTACATATGAAATAGGATTATTCTTTACTTTATGAGTTAATTTACTGTTCGATAATAAATGAGAATTCAAATCATGCTCAAATATTTTACGTTTTAAAAATACAGAATTCTTTTCATAAGAATTTTTATAATGAAATATTGTATCTTGTTTTATTTCATTAATACCTTTTAAAGATTTTCGAAATAATGAAAAATCACTTAATAAAAATGTTTTATTGTTTTCCATAATTTTTTTAATTACCATTATACTTTTCATACAAAAATATTATTAAGCTTTTAATTATCTTAAATAAAATAAGATTTTTAAAAAATTAAACTAATTATAATAATTTTATTATAAAAAAGTATATTAATACTACAGCAAAAAAAATTTTTTTTAAATTAAAAAAACAATATGCTTATTATTAAATATAAACAAGGATTTCAAAATGGCCGGAAATACTATTGGAAAAAATTTTTGTATTACTACTTTTGGAGAATCACATGGAGAATCATTAGGTTGTATTGTTGATGGCGTGCCTCCAGGAATAAAAATATCCGAAAAAGATTTGCAAAAAGAACTTGATAGAAGAAAACCAGGAAGTTCTAAATATACAACCCAAAGAAAAGAAGAAGATAAAGTACAAATCTTATCAGGGTTATTTAATGGAATTACTACTGGTACTAGTATTGGATTACTTATCCATAATACCGATCAAAGATCAAAAGATTATGAAAATAATAAAAATTTATTTCGTCCAGGTCATGCAGATTACACCTATTATAAAAAATATGGTATTAGAGATTATAGAGGGGGAGGACGCTCTTCAGCTAGAGAAACAACTATGAGAGTTGCAGCTGGTGCAATAGCTAAAAAATATTTATTTGAAAAACATAATATTCTTATTCGAGGATATTTAGCTCAACTAGGAAATATTATTTGTGACTTAAAATCATGGGATGAAGTTAAAAATAATCCATTTTTTTGTGCTGATTCTAAAAAAGTTAAAAAAATTGAAAGTTTCATACGATTATTAAAAAAAGAAGGAAATTCTATTGGAGCAAAAATAACTATAATTTCAGAAAATGTTCCAGTTGGATTAGGAGAACCAGTATTTGATAGATTAGACGCTGATTTAGCTCATGCATTAATGAGCATTAATGCCGTTAAAGGGATAGAAATAGGAGATGGTTTTTCTGTAATAAACCAAAAAGGTTCTCAACATAGAGATGAAATTAATAATCAAAAATTTATAAGTAATCATGCTGGGGGAATACTCGGTGGAATTAGTAATGGAAAACCTATTCTAACAACAATTGCTTTGAAACCAACTTCTAGCATTAGAATTCCTGGAAAAACAATAGACATTTATGGAAATAATAGTGTAATTTCTACTAAAGGAAGACATGACCCTTGTGTAGGAATTAGAGCAGTTCCAATTGCTGAATCTATGGTCGCTATTGTTTTAATGGATCATTTATTGAGATATAGAGCTCAATGTAATAAAATTTAATTTTATTAAATTAAAATTTCAGTACCTATTTTTTCTTTAAAAACATAAATTTTCATATAAATTTATAATTTTTTTTAATTTAAATGCTACTAAACTAATAATTTAGTAGCATTTTTTCTACTTAAAACAATTAAATTATTTTAAAAAATTTATTTTTTTAAAAATTAATAATAAATTATTTAACGTAAATTTAACTTAATATAGTTTAAGACTAATTCATGATGAGTATTAGCCTGAAAATTATTAAATATTTTTCTAATAAAACCGGTAGAATCAATAAAAAAACTAGTTCTATCAACTCCATAATAATCTTTTCCAATAAAAGTTTTTTTTTTCCAAACACCAAATTTTTTACTTACTTTATGTTCAAAGTCTGATAGTAAGGTAAAATTTAACATTTCCTTTTCCATAAATCTTAGCAATTTTTTTGGTTTATCAGTACTTATTCCAATAATTTCTGTATTAAAATATTTAAAATTTTCTAATTTATCTCTTAAATTACATGCTTGTATTGTACAGCTAGGAGTCATAGCTTTAGGATAAAAAAAAAGTAATACATTTTTCCCTAAAAAATGATCTGAAGATACTAAAGCATTATCTTGATCTAATAAAAAAAATTTCGGGGCCATATCTCCAACTTCTAATTTTTTCACTAATGTTTCTCCGCATTAATAATTAATAAAAAAATATAAAAATATTTTTTTTTAATCAATAATATTGATTATAAAAAAATCTAAATTAAAAAAGTAAAAAATGCTATTATATTGATAATATCATTATATCTTTCTAAAAATTCAAATTTTCTGTATCATAAAACTATTATTAAAATTTTTAAGAAAGATATAAATATGTTAAGTATGAAAAATAAAAAGTAAGATTTTTTTAATACCATCAAAAAAAATCTTTAGTTTTGTTTAAAAAAATTGTTTTAAATTTAATAAAATTAATTATGTGTTAAGCATACAATCTTCTACTTGCTTTTTACATACCTTTTCAAACGTGCTATATAAAATTTACCTTTGGGAAAAATTAAAAATGTTTAAAGGAAGTATTGTAGCTCTTATTACTCCAATGGATGAAAAAGGAAATATTTGTAAAAATAGTTTAAAAAAATTAATTAATTATCATATTAAGTCCGGAACAAACGCTATTGTATCTGTTGGAACAACTGGAGAATCAGCTACTTTAAATCAAAATGAACACCTTAATTTAATTATGCATACTGTGGAAATAGCTGATGGAAAAATTCCTATTATTGCTGGTACAGGAGCTAATGCAACATCGGAAGCAATATCATTAACTAAAAGATTAAAAAATTCTGGAATTTCTGGTTGTTTAAGTGTTACTCCTTATTATAACCGTCCTACTCAAGAAGGTTTATATCAGCATTTTAAATTAATTTCTGAAAATACTAAAATTCCACAAATTCTTTATAATGTACCTTCACGAACAGGTTGTGATTTATTACCTAAGACTGTAATTAAATTATCTAAACTAAAAAATATTATAGGTTTAAAAGAAGCTTCCGGGGACTTATCAAGAGTAAATAATATTAGAAATTATGTTTCTAAAAAATTTTTATTATTCAGTGGAGATGATTCTAGTGCTCTTGATTTTATACAATTAGGAGGAGATGGAGTAATTTCAGTAACTGCGAACATAGCAGCAAAAGAAATGTCAGAAATGTGTAAGTTAGCTTTAAAAAAAGACTTTAATTCTGCTAAAAAAATTAATAAAAAATTAACAGATTTACATGAAATTTTATTTATCGAACCAAATCCAATGCCTATTAAATGGGCAGCTAAAAAGCTTAATTTAATATTAACTGATACTCTTAGACTACCAATGATTCAAATTTCTAATTCTACTAAAATTGCTTTAAAAAATATTTTAAAAAAAATAAATTTATTATCTTCAGAATAATCGAATTGAAAAAGAGTATCTTATTAAATTTCAAAAATATTTTTTGTATATACAAAAAATATTTTTTTAAATTAAAAATTTCCTTTTAAACATGCTTAAATTATATAATTTGAATTAAAAAATAAAAAAATTTATATTTACAATTATATATTAATAACCGTAAAACTAACTTAATTGAACTTTGATAAATAAATTCAATGAAAAATTATTGTTATTAACAATAGATAGAATCTTATACGGAGCATTATAATAATGCTCCGTATAATAAAAATTTATACTATGTAAGTAGTAACAATATTTATTTACACAAAATAATTTAAGCAACTAATTTATTCATAATATATTCATATATTTTACTCAAAATACATAAATCTTCTATTTCAACACACTCATTAACTTTATGAATAGTTTTATTTAAAAGTCCTAATTCAATAATTTCAGCACCTGTTAAAGAGATAAATCGACCATCCGAAGTTCCTCCTGCTGTTGATAATATAGGTGTAATTTTATTAGTATATTGAATAGCTTTAGTAACTACTTTTGTTAATATTCCAGGAGTAGAAAAAAATGGAAGACCTGATAATTTCCAGTCAATAAAATATTTTATTTTATATTTAAGTAATATTTTTTGAAAATATTTTTTTATTTCTTGAACGGTAATAACCGGGCTAAATCGAATATTAAATATTATAAGTAACTCATTTGGAACTAAATTCTCCGAATTTGAATTAGATTCAACTTTAACTATCTGCATATTTGTAGACGGAAAAAAATCATTTCCTTTATCAAATTCATGCGAAATTAATTCTTTTAAAAAAGAAATAGATTTATGAATAGGATTATCTGAAAATTTAGGATAAGCTACATGTCCTTGAACGCCTAAAATTTTTAAATACCCTGTTATTGAACCTCTTCTACCGTTTTTTATAGAATCACCTACTTTAATATTACTAGAAGGCTCTCCTAAAATACAGTAATCTATATTTTCTTTTCTAGATATCAATTTTTTTATAACAGCTTTAGTTCCATCAATTGCGAGCGATTCTTCATCAGAAGTTATTAAGAAAGATAATCGATTTTTATGATTAGGATTTAAATAAATAAAATTTTCAGCTGCTATTATCATTGCAGCTAAAGCACCCTTCATATCAACCGCGCCTCTTCCAAAAAGTGTATTATTTTCAATAGTAGGACTAAATGGAGGAAATTTCCATAAATTTTTTTTTCCAGCAGATACAACATCTGTATGTCCTGCAAATGTTAAATTTTTTCCTTTTCCTCTAAAAGCCCAGATATTCGAAGTGTTATTAATATTTATATGTTCTACAGTAAATCCTATAGACCTTAATCTATTTGAAATAATTTCTTGACAACCCAAATCTGCTGGACTTATAGAGGGTATAGAAATTAATTGTTTTGCTAATTCAACAATAAAATTTTTTTTCATTAAATGCCTTAATAAATAAAAAATTAATATTTTTTTATTTAATACTATTAATATATATCTAATGTTTTAAATAGAATCATTATTTTAAAAAAAAATCAGAAAATTAGAATATCCAATTATTTATTTAATATTAATTTTAATTTATTCACAATATTTTCTATTGTAAATCCAAATTCAGAATATAAAACTTCACCAGCAGCTGATTCTCCGTATCTATTAATCCCTATTATTTTTCCATTTAAACCAACATATTTATACCAAAAATCCGTTATTCCAGCCTCAATAGCTACTCTTTTTATAACTTTTTCAGGAAAAAGATATTGTTTATATTCTATATTTTGTTTATCAAATGTATCTGCAGAAGGCATTGATATTACTCTGCTAGAGTATCCTAAAGAATCAATTTTTTTAGATACTTCTAATGTTAAAGATAATTCAGAACCTGTTGAAACTAAAATTAAATCAATTTTATTTTTATCAGTATCCTTAATAATATACGCTCCCTTAGAAATATTTTTTAATTGTTCTTTATTTCTATTAAATTGAATTAAATTTTGCCTAGATAGAATTAAAGCAGTGGGACCGCTTTCGTTTTCTATAGCACACTTCCATGCTACAGCAGTTTCAACTTGATCACTAGGTCTCCATACACTTAAATTTGGAGTTAATCGTAAATGTGTTAACTGTTCAATAGGTTGATGTGTTGGACCATCTTCTCCTAGTCCTATGGAATCATGAGTATAAATAAAAATCTGTTTAGTTTTCATTAATGCGGACATTCTAATGGCATTTTTTGCATATTCTGAAAAAACTAAAAAAGTAGCAGTATATGGAATAAAACCTCTATAAACTGAAATTCCATTAGAAATAGCTGTCATTCCAAATTCTCTAACTCCAAAATGTATATAATTTCCATTATGATTGTTTTTGATAGAAACAGAATTATGATGAATTGTTAAATTACTAGGAGATAAATCAGCAGAACCACCAATTAATTCTGGTAATATTTTTCCAATGAATGATAAAACTTTTTGCGATGCTTGCCTTGTAGCAATAGTTTCAGAATTTTCCTGTAAAGTACTAATTAAACTATTTATTTCTTTCTTCCAATTTTTTGGAAGTAAATTATTTATTCTTCTTTTATACTCTAATGCTAAATCAGGATATTCTTTTTCATAATTTTTAAAAATATTATTCCATTTTTCTTCTATTTCTTTACCTTTTTTTTCAGCATTCCAAAGAGAATATATTTCTTTAGGTATAAAAAAATCTGAATATTTCCAACCCATATTTTTTTTTGTTAATTCTAATTCAATTTTTCCTAAAGGAGCACCATGAACAATTTCTTGATTAGCTTTATTAGGTGAACCAAATCCAATGATTGTGTTACAAATAATTAATGATGGTTTATTAATATTTTGTTTAGCTGCTCTGATTGCATTAGAAATTGATAAAGTATTATGTCCATCTGCTTCTACCACATGCCAATTATAAGCTTCAAAACGTTTTTTTGTATTTTCACTAAACCAATTTATAACCGGGCCATCTATGGATAT
This sequence comes from Buchnera aphidicola (Mindarus abietinus), assembly GCF_964059085.1. Classification (NCBI taxonomy): domain Bacteria; kingdom Pseudomonadati; phylum Pseudomonadota; class Gammaproteobacteria; order Enterobacterales; family Erwiniaceae; genus Buchnera; species Buchnera aphidicola. The sequence continues at coordinate 84,305 of NZ_OZ060398.1, read as the reverse complement.
TTTATTACTGTCATAAAATACTATTAATTTTCCCAAGCTTAATGTGCCTGCTAATGAACAAGCTTCATGGGAAATTCCTTCCATTAAACAACCATCCCCTACGAACACCCAAGTATAATGATCTACTATAGAATAATTTTTTCGATTAAAATAGGCACCTAAAGTACGCTCAGATATAGCCATTCCAACTGCATTAGCTAATCCTTGCCCTAATGGACCTGTTGTAATATCAACACCTTCTGTACAACCAAATTCAGGATGTCCTGGCGTTTTTGAACCTAATTTTCTAAAATTTTTTAATTCTTTTATGGATAAATTATAACCTGTAAGATGTAAAAGACTGTATAATAAAGCAGAAGAATGTCCGTTTGAAAGAACAAATCGATCTCTATTTGCCCACTTTGAATTTAAAGGATTATGCTTAAAAAAATCTCTCCATAATACTTCTGCTATATCTGCCATACCCATAGGAGCTCCAGGATGACCAGAGTTAGCCCTTTCAACCATATCTATACTTAATGCTCTAATTGCATTAGCCAATTCTTTTCTTGAATACATATTAATCCTTAAAAAGTTGTTTTAACTATTTAAAAAAAGTTCAAAAAATAAAATTAAATAAAAAAACTAAAATTTTTTTGACAATATTTTTTCTAGATTTTCTTGATCTTGAGCAAATTTTCGAATGCCTTCTGATAATTTTTCAACAGCCATAGAATCTTGATTATGATCCCATCTAAATTCAGATTCTGATAAAATTTTTCTATTTTTATAACATTTTTTTTTATAATTTAAAACTTGCTTTACATTTTTTATATTATTCTCTAATTCTTTTAATAAAGGAGGAGAAATTGTTAAATAATCACATCCGGCTAATGCTAATATTTGTTCTATTCTTCTAAAACTAGCACCCATAATAATTGTTTTATAATTGTTTTCTTTATAATAATTGAAAATTTTTTGAACAGATAACACTCCTGGATCTGTTTTAACTGAATAAATACTATTAGGAATCTTTGATTGATACCAATCATAAATTCTTCCTACAAAAGGAGAGATTAAAAAAACTTCCGCTTCTGCGCAAGCCCTAGCTTGTGCAAAAGAAAATAATAAGGTTAAATTGCAATTAATATTGTCTTTTTTCAATTCTTTAGCTGCAGAAATACACTCCCAAGTAGCTGCTAATTTAATTAAAATTTTAGATCGATTGATACCTTCTTCTTCATACATTTTTATGATTGAATTTGCTTTTTCAATGCATGCTTCTTTATTAAAAGATAACCTAGCATCTACTTCTGTAGAAATTTTTCCTGGTATATATTTTAATATTTCTGAACCAATTAAAACTGAAATTTTTTCACTGGCATTAGTAATTTTTTTTTGATAATTTCCACCTATTAATTTAGCATATTTTATAGCAGAAATAATAAGATTCTGATAACAAGGCAAATTAATAGCTTGTAAAATAAGTGTTGGATTAGTAGTCGCATCTTTTGGTTGATACTTTTGAATAAATTTAATATCTCCTGTATCAGCAACAACGGTCGTAATTTTCTTTAAACTTTGTAATTGATTCATTATAAACAAAAACCTCTTTTTAAAATTAAATATTTATATTCAAAAAATAAAACTGTTATAGTAAGATATAAATAAAACTTAATAAAAAAATATTTTTTTTCAAAAAAATTTTTTTTAAAAAAAATTTAAATAATATTTAATATTTTTTAAAAAAAAATTAAGAAAAAAATTTTTTTATAATTAAAGAAACATTAGTCCCTCCGAATCCAAAACTATTAGACATAATAGTTTTAAGATTAAACTGTCTAAAATTTTGAACTATAGGAAAATCTTTAGCAATAGGATCTAAGTTAGAAATATTAATACTTGGAACAATAAAATTATATTTTAACATCAAAATAGAATAAATTAATTCATGTACTCCAGCCGTTCCTAACGCATGACCTGTTAAACTTTTAGTTGAAGAAATTAGTGGAATATTTTTCTTATCAAATGTTTTTTTAACGCTCAATAATTCAGAAACATCTCCTATTTTTGTAGATGTTGCATGTGTATTTAAATAATCAATAGGAAAATTAATTGTACTTAAAGCTAATTTCATGCATCTAATTGCTCCTTTTGCTGATGGTTTAACCATATTTTTTCCATCTGAACTAAATCCATATCCTATGATTTCTCCGTATATCTCAACATTTCTAGACAAAGCATGACTTAATTCTTCTAATACTATTATTCCTGATCCTTCGGATATGATAAAACCATCTCTATCAATATCATAAGCTCTAGAAGCTTTCTCAGGTATATTATTTCTTTTTTTTGACAATACTTTCATTGCATCAAATTTTAACATTAATTCTTTACTTAATGCTTCAGCACCCCCAGCAAAAATAATATCTTGTTTTCCTGTTTGAATTAAATTATAGGCATTTCCTATACAATGTGCTGAACTAGAACAAGCAGAACTAATAGAATAACTAATTCCATAAATATTAAAAAAAGTAGAAAGACAAGCTGATAAATTTGATGTCATTGTTTGTAATAAAGAATATGTGTTAGGGAATTTTTTTCTTTTTATATTTTTATTCTCTCTTCCATTCAATAGATCATATCTATTTTCTTGATTCATCGAAGAACCTGTTATAAGTCCTACCCGAGAATTTTTTTTAAAAATGTTTACTGTAAGATTAGAATCTTTAATTGCTTCTAACATTGTTAAATATGCATATGCTGAAGAAGTATTCATAAACCGAATATTTTTTTTATAAATTTTTTCAAACATATCTAGATTGCATTTTATATTACCGCAAATTTGACTACTCATACCTATTTTTTTCATAAAATCAGAAAAAATTATTCCTGATTTTTGCTTTTTTAATGCTAGCAATACTTCTTGAACGTTATTTCCAATACTAGAAATAATTCCTAATCCTGTAATAACAACTCTTTTCACATTTAATACACCTTATAATAAATATTTATTTATACATAATCAAAAAAAATAATTAATTTTTTTTGAAATTAATTTACTGATAATAATCAAAATTAAAAAAAATTTTTTTTATATTTAAATTTGAAAAAATATTTTTTTTAAAAAAACCAATTTTTTTTTAATAATTATTAATCAATAGTTTATTAAAACTTTTTCTAAACCAAATAAAAGCACATAAAGATATTTATATCTAATAATATATGATAAAATTTTATTTAAAACATTCTTAATACGAAAATATATTTTCTTTAAAAAAATATATATTTCTACTAAAGAAGTTGACCGGGTAGTCGCTGCTAATTTAAATATTTATTAGGAGAGGAAAGTCCGGGCTCTAAAGGGCTAAAAGTGCCAGATAATGTCTGGGAGGTGTGAACCTACGAATAGTGCAACAGAAAAAAACCTCCGATTTTTTAAAAAAATATTTATAATTCGGGAAGGGTGAAAAGGTGAGGTAAGAGCTCACCGCAAAATTAGTAATAATTTTGGCAGTGTAAACTCCACTTGGAGCAAAGCTAAATAAGGTAAAAAAAGTTATAGCCCTTACTTAAAAACCTGGGTAAGCTGCTTGAACTAACAAGCGATTGTTAGTCTAGAGAAATGACTACCTAAAACAAAACCCGGCTTATAGGTCAACTTCTTTTTCTTTAAAATTTTATATAAAAGTAAATAAAAAAATTATTTTTCTTAAATTCCTGATATTTGAACATCTGATATTAATATAGAACCACATTGTATACAATTTCTATTATTTAGCTCATCACTTATACTTTCTATATTAAGAAATAAATCTCTTAAATTTCCCGATATAGTAATTTCACTAACAGAATATTGAATTTTACTATCTGATACCCAAAATCCTACTGCTCCATATGAATAATCACCTGTAATTAAATTAATTCCATCACCTAATAATTCGGTTATAAATAATCCTGTTTTCATAATCTTTAGTAAACTACTGAAATTTACTTTTAAAGCAGGAGTAACTATCCAATTATGAATTCCTCCTGAGTTTCCAGTGCTTAATTTCCCTAATTTTCTACCTGAATAACTATTTAATAACCATGTTCTCAATATTCCTTGTTTAACTATATAACGGAATTTAGTTTTGACTCCTTCATTATCAAATGGTTTAGATTCTATTCCTTTGCTTAAATTTGGGTCTTCATGAATATTTAACCAATCAGGAAATATTTTTTTTTCTAAGTAATTTAATAAAAATGTTGATTTTTTATATACATTTTCTCCACTAATTGCAAAAGAAAAAGACGATAAAATTTCCGCTGCTACATCAGGATTTAAAATAATAGAAGATTTCATTGTTTTAATTTTAGTAGGAGATAATCGAGATAAAGCTTTTTTTGCACTTTTTTTTCCTATCCAAACTGGACTTTTTATATCTTTCATATCTCTTACAAGAGAATATTCATAATCTCTTTGCATATCATTTTTATCTTTTGCTATTACACAACTTGATAAAGAATACTGACTAGTATGATATGATTGAATCATATTATAAGTATTTCCAAATACTTTTGTAGTTACGTAAGCATTAAAAGAACTTCCTTCAGAATTTACAATTTTTTTATCAAATTTAAAAGATGTCTCTTCAGCTAATATTGCTAAATTTTTAGCTTTTTTTAAGTCAAAAATCCAGGGATAAAACAAATTAATTTTTTTTACTTTAAATGCTAATAACTCTACTTCTGGTAAGCCAGAAAAAACATCTTGCGTTGTATATTTAGAAATATTAATAGCTCCTTCTATAGTTTTTTTAATTCCATTAATACTTAAATCAGAGGAATAAGCAGTGCCTGTTTTATTTTTATTAAAAACTGTAATAGTTAAATTAGATTCGTTATGAAATTCTATATTCTCTAATTTTCCAAATCGTATATTTATATTAATACCTGTGATTCTTGTAATACTTACAGCTGCATTTTCAACTCTATTTTTAATTAGACCCAAAATCGTTACTATCTTATCTTTTAATAATTGTTCTTCTGTACTTACCGAATGAAAAATATTCATTATAAAAATTCCTTTTATTTAAAAAAAAAATTTAAGAAAAGCATTTTTTTTAAAAGGTACGTAGTTTCTAACAAAACTTTATCAAATATTTCTTATTAGTGCTAGAAGTTTAATTCTAGAAACGAAAAATTAATTTAATTAAAATTGAAAATACTAAATTTTTATAAAATCAAAAAATAAAAAATTGTTTTTTTACCATTTTTTTTGCTATTATAAATAATAATTGATATTAATATTATTAATGAGACTAATAAAAAAATTAAGAAAAATTATGAATTTAAATATTATTCCTGCTGGAAAAAAAGTTCCCCAAAATATTTATGTTGTTATCGAAATATCTGCTAATTCAACACCTGTAAAATATGAAGTTGATAAAAAAACAGGTGTTCTATTCGTTGATCGTTTTATTTCTACTCCTATGTTTTATCCTTGTAACTACGGGTATATAAATAAAACAAAGTCTCAAGATGGAGATGCTTTGGATGCTTTAGTTCCATCACCTTACCCCATCCTACCAGGTTCTGTAATTTTATGCCGACCTATAGGTCTATTAAAAATGATTGATGAATCAGGAAAAGATAATAAAATTATTGCTGTTCCTGATGAAAAAATTAGTGATAGATATAATCATATAAAGGATATAGATGATCTTTCAAAAACATTAAAAAAGAAAATTATACATTTTTTTTCACATTATAAAGATTTAGAATCTGGAAAATGGGTTAAAAATATAGAATGGTCTAACTGTGAAGAAGCAAAAAAAGAAATTTTCTCTTCTTTAAAAAAAAATAAAAAAAATTCTTCTATGTAAATTTTAAAATAGCTATCACTTATTTTTTAAAAAAAATATTTCTTATATCTAAAAATTATTTTTTTTAAAATTTTGTATTTTTATTTAGGAAACATAAAAATGTCGCAGATTTGTAAAATTACCGGAAAAAAACCAATGTCAGGAAACAATCGTTCTCATGCAATGAATGCAACTAAAAGAAAATTCCTACCAAATCTACAGGTACACAGATTTTGGGTTAGCGAACAAAAAAAATTTATAAAATTGAGAGTATCAACCAAAGCTATTCGTTTAATTGATAAAAAAGGTATACTTTATTTTTTAAAAAAAGAAAAAAAAATATAAAATTAATACATATACAACATAAGAAAAATATGGAGAATTTATGGCTAAAAAAGTTAGAGAAAAAATAAAACTAGTATCTTCTAGTGGATCAGGACATTATTATACCACTACAAAAAACAAAAGATCTAAACCAAAAAAACTAGAACTAAAAAAATACGATCCTAAAATTAAAAAACATGTTTTATACATTGAAAAAAAAATAAAAAAATAATTTTTTATTATCAAATTTAAAAAAATCTACAATAAAAAATTATAATTTATCTAATAAGTTAAAAAAAAATGTTTCATATACTGAAGAAATTATCGGAATAAAATATAACAACATTATTATTCCAATAGATAATGTAATAGGAATGCCAATTGAAAAAATAGATAACTGAAAACAAATACGATTTAAAAAAGAAATAATAATATTTATCAACAATAAACATATTAAAATAGGAAATATGAGCATTAAACTTTGTAACAATATTGGACCAAAAAAAATAACTAAATTAAAAAATATTTTTTTTGAAAAAAAAATATTTTGTATAGGAAAAATCTGAAAACTTTTAACAATAATTTTTATTATTATAATATGTCCATTAAATGAAAGAAATAAAAAATTTGTAAGTAAATTAATTAATCTTGAAAGAATTAAACTATTTAAACGAGAATTCAGATCAAATATAGCAGAGAAAGATAATCCCATCTGTACACTTATTATTTCTCCTGCTATTCTAGATATTGAAAAAAATAAAACAAAAAAATAGCCCATTACACACCCGATCAGAATTTGTTCTATTAAAGTTAAAATTCCTTTCGATGAAAATAATGAAAAATTTAAATAAAATTTATTAACTTCCAAAGAATAATTAATTAATATTGAAAGTAAAAATTTAATCTTATAGTTTATAACCTTATTACCTAAAATTGGAACTATGATTATAAATGAAAAAATTCTTATTAAAGAATAAATAAAAGAATTGGATTCTCTTAATAGCTCTTCTAAATAGTTATTTAACATTTTTAATTATTCAGTTAAAAGTTATTAAATAAAAAATATATATAATCTTTTATAATTCTTAGCATCCAAGGCCCTAAAATAATCAAAGTGATAATTACCGAAAACATTTTCGGAATAAAAGATAAAGTTTGTTCATTAATTTGTGTTACAGCTTGTAAAACGCCAATAATTAATCCTGTAATTAATGAAACTAATAACAGTGGTAAAGATAACATCAGAATCACTTTTAAAGCTTCATGAAAAATTAAAGAAATATATTCAGAAGACATACGATTCCTTTTTTATTTTTTTTAACATTTAAAGAAAATATTTTAGTTAAAAAAAAATTTTAATATTAATTATTAATTAAAACTATTTACTAATGAAAGAACTAATAATTGCCATCCGTCCACTAAAACAAAAAGCATTAATTTAAGAGGCAAAGAAATAGTTGATGGAGGTACCATCATCATGCCCAAAGACATCAAAACACTAGCTACTACCAAATCTATAATTAAAAAAGGAATAAAGATAGTGAATCCTATCTGAAAAGCAGTTTTTAATTCACTTATAATAAAAGATGGTAATAAAATATTCATAGGAACATCTGCTTTTTTTTTAAATACAAATGTATGAGAAATATTAGAAAATGCTATAAGATCAGATTCTTTTACTTGATTTAACATAAATTCTTTAAAAGGTTTTATACTTTTATGAAAAGTTTTTTTTATTGAAATTTTATTTTCAATAAAAGGAATATAAGCTTCATTATATGACTGATTAAAAACAGGAGACATGATAAAAAATGTTAAAAATAAAGAAAGACCAATTATTATTTGATTAGAAGGAGAGTAAGGTATACCTAACGCATTTCTTAACAAACTGAAAACAATGATAATTCTAGTAAAACTAGTCATCATTAACAAAACAGCCGGAAAAAATGTTAACAACGCTATAATTATAAATATTTTTATAGAAGATGAAAAATATTCATTATTATTATTTAAGACATTATCGAGAATAGCGTTCGAATTTTTTCCATAAACTGATGATGAAAAAAAGAAAGAAAAAAAATAAAATAATGGAAAAAAATTAAATTTTCTAAAAAAATAACTATTACTTTTTTTTAGCATTTTTATCACCTTTAACAGATAAATTTTTGTCATGTATTCTGTATTCAGGTAAGATTTTATGCAAACATGTTATATTATTTTTAGTTATACCCAATACAAGTATTATTTGATAAAATTCAATAATTAATATGTAATTATTTAAACCTATAAAAGTTTTAGAAATAATTTTAATATGTTTTTTTTTTTTAAAAATATTTTCTTTTTTAAAAATAAAAAAAATAAACAAAAATAAACATATTAATATTAATATTAATAAAAAATTTTTATATTCAATAATATTTTTTTTAAAAAAAATAGAGTACATATTCAAAATTTTTTTCATCTCATGCATAAATAATTTACCCAATATACTTTTTATAATGTTAAAAAAATTATAATATTAAATTATTTGATATAAAAATATCATTAATATTATTTAATATAAAACAAATATTTTTAAAATGTTAAATAAATTTAACTTATTTTATTTTTTTAAATAGTTTTATTATTAGCTAAAATTCTATTTTTTAAATTATTAAATATTCTTAGTTAAATAAAATTATTATTTTATAAAACAATATTTATTTAATTTGTATTTTTAAAAAAAGTTTTTTTTTACTTAAAGATCTTTTTCTAAAAATTATACAAAAAAAAATAGTTTTTTTTTCTTTTTTT